>JBJTKE010000687.1:0-6332 GCA_046096285.1 Chloroflexota bacterium | reverse complement strand
CTGATGGCGCGGCCGTCCCTGCTGCTGCTGGACGAGCCGTCGATGGGGCTGTCGCCGATCCTGGTGGAGACGATTTTCGGGATCATCCGCGACATCAACGCGCAGGGCACCACGGTGCTGCTGGTGGAGCAGAACGCGCTGATGGCGCTGGCGGTGGCGAGCCGGGGCTACGTGATCCAGACCGGGAAGATCGTGCTGGCCGACACGGCGGCGTCGCTCATGCAGAACGACATGGTGCGGAAGGCGTATCTCGGGGAGGAGTAGGCGCCGTCGCTCTCGCATTGCGCGGGCAGCCAGCATCTGCTGCCATACTCGAACACCCCCTGTTGCTTCGGTGGCAGGGTGCGAGGTCACCCGCGAGGGTGGCCTTTGCCTTTTGTCGGCTTCAGCCGGCTGGGATGTCGACGATGGATGATCCCGGGTTGCCCCGAGCCTTTGTTTATGTAGACGGTTTCAAATTCTACTACGGGTGTTTCCGGGGGCAGCGCGGGCGAGCGCATTGGCGAGCTTATCGTTGGCTCGATCTGGAAAAACTCTGTGCGGCGGCGTTTCCCGGCTTTCGAATTGAGGGTATCCGCTACTTCACTGCCCGCGTCGAAGACACTCCGGATGATCCCGGGCAAGCTGAACGACAGGCGGCCTACCTCCGCGCATTGCGAACACTGCCATCGGTCAACGTCCACGAAGGACGATTCCTCGTGACCCGGCGCACTCGCCAGGTTGCACCCCCCGATGAAATTGGGCCTGTTCGCAAGGAACCGCCGGAACGAGTTGTCGTGCTTCAACCGGAGGAGAAAGGGTCTGAGGTTAATCTGGCGAGCCACCTCCTCCTTGACGCTTTTCGAGACCGGTATGACATTGCAGTCGTTGTTCCCAGTGATTCCGATCTGGCGGAGCCGATTCGCCTGGTTCGGTCAGAATTCGGGCGCAAGGTGGTTTTGCTGAACCCCGGGAGTTCGTTCGCTCGGGACCTGCAAAACCTCGCGGACCACTATCGAAAGGTCCGCGAGGTCTATCTTCGGGAGGCTCAGTTTCCGGACTGCTGGACGATGAGGACGGTGTCATTCGCAAACCGGTGGGTTGGCAGTGACTGGAACGCATCGCTCCTGTTGTCAGCACTCCAGTTCTCCGACCATCACCGGCACGCAGCGGCCGGCGATGAAGACGTCACGCACCGCGCCGTATTCGATGATCGCGGATACCTCGATCAGGCTGGGGCGGCCCATTTCGATGCCCTGCTCGATGCTCAGATGGAGCGTGCCGGCATCGACGCCGGAGATCGCGCCGAGGAACCCGCCGAGCGCGCCGGCCGCGCTGCCGGTGGCGGGATCCTCGATGATGCCGTCGAACGGGGAGTACATGCGGGCGCGGACGCGGCCCGTTTCCCCCGGCAGGCGTGTGTAGAAGTAGATGCCGAAAAACTCGAGAGAGCCGCAGTCGTCCGGGGAGAGGCGCTCGAGGAGGGCGGCGAAGGCGGCGGCGTCGGGAGCGGAGCGGGCGAGTGCGTCGGGCGAGGCGACTTCGGCGATGACGAAGGGCAACCCGACCGAGGCGCGCATGGGGTCGTGATTCGCTGAGGTGATTCCCGCCGGCGGGAGCGAGGCGCAGGCGGCGACCATCTCCGGGTCGATCCGCTGGCCGAGGACGGGCGGCTTCGGAGCCCGGATGCGGCCGCCGGCGATCTCGCCCCCATCGCGGAGCGCGGAAACGGTGACCAATCCCGCGGCTTCCTCGAAGCGGAGATCGTCGCCGGCCGGGCGGCCGAGGGCGTGGCCCTGCCGGGCGAGCACGTAGCCGGTGCCGACGTTGGGGTGACCGGCGAAGGGAACCTCGCCGCCGGGGGTGAAGATGCGGACGCGGGCGGTGTTGGCCGGGTCCTCCGGCGGCAGGACGAAGGTGGTTTCGGAGTAGTTGAACTCGCGGGTGATGGCGAGCATGGCGGCGTCGTCGAGGCCGCGGGCGTCGGTGATGACGGCGAGGGGGTTGCCGCCGAAGCGGGTGTCGGTGAAGACGTCGACGGTCTGGTAGGCGTATCGCGGCATGGCTGATGGGTGCTCCGGGCGGTGGTTCGCGGGTCCGTGGCGGCATGGTACGGTGGCGGCGAGGTCTGAGGGAAGTGGGAAGCGGGAGGGCGGCGGGGAGTGGAACGGCAGCGGCCGACGGTGCTCGTGACCGGGGCGGCGGGGCGGATCGGGTCCGCCTTCCGGTTGGCGATGGGGGGCATGTTCCGGTTTCGGCTGGCCGATCTGGCGGCCGCAACGCTGGCGGACACGCCCGGCGCCGGGCACGAGGCCGTTCGGCTGGACATACGCGACGCGGATGCCGTCCGGGCGGCGTGCGCGGGGGCCGATGCCGTGCTGCACCTGGCCGCCGATCCCTCGCCGGAGGCGGACTGGGAGACGTCGCTGCTGCCGGTCAACGTGCAGGGGACGCTGCACGTGCTGCGGGGGGCGGCGCAGGCGGGGTGTGCCCGGGTGGTGCTGGCGAGCAGCCTGCATGTGGTCGGGGGATATCCGCTGGACCGCCCGATCCCGCATGACGCCCCGCCGCGGCCGGCGAATCTCTATGGGGCGAGCAAGGCGGCGGGGGAGGCGCTCGGTGCGGTGTTCGCGGCGCGGGGGATGACGGTGATCGCGGTGCGGATCGGGGCGTATGACGCGCCGTGGCTGCACGACGACCCGCCGCCCGGGGCGGGAGAGGCGTCGGCCTACGTCAGCGCGCGGGACCTGAACGGCCTGCTTGCCCGCTGCCTGACGTGGCCGGTTTCCGGGTTCCATACGGTGTACGGGGTGTCTGGCAACCGGCCGAACCGGGTCGACCTGGCAGGAACGCGGGCGTTGCTCGGGTATGCGCCGGTGGACGACGGGTTCGAGGCGTTGGGCGTCTTGCGGCCCGGCGCCGGGCAGGAATGCGTCGCGCCCCGGCGATGAAGCCGGGGCGCGGGCGGAGAAGGCGTGTGTCCGGCCGGGGCCTACGCCCAGGTGCAGGAGCCGTTGTCGCAGGTCCCGGAGCAGCAGCCGTAGCAGGCGCCGTACCAGGGGCAGCCCTCGTTGCAGGGGTTGCCGGGCGAGATGCACTGGATGCCGCAGTGGTTGGTGCAGACGCCGGTGCCGACGGACAGGGTTCCGTCGCCGATGCAGCAGGTGAGGCCGTCGTTGCAGCCGGTGGCGTCGAACTGGCCCTGCTGGCAGGCGCAGCCCTCCCAGGAACAGAAGTGTTTGGCCTCGGCGGGGGCCGGGGCGCCGGCGCGGCCGAGGATGCCCGCGGCGGCGGCGGCAGCCGCCGCGCGAAGCGCGCCGCGGCGGGTGCGGCCGGAGCCGAGGGCACGGGTGAGCGAATCGAACCGGGTTCCGTCCATGAACGTTCCTTCCCTCGTTGCGTTGCGGCTGCGGCCAACGTGGCCCTTGCCGGTCTGCGGAGAAGCGGGAGGCGCTCCCCGGGAAACCGGAACGCGCCGGATGGCTGCGCCGTTCCGGGGGCCGGAGCACGGCTCAGTCGGCGGCGGCGCGCTCCGGGCAGGGCTGGTTGACGTAGCCGCTCTTGAAGGGGAGCACCTTGCCCTCCTCGGGCACGAAGCGATGCCTCCAGATGCAGCCGTTGTCGATGCCGAGCAGGTGCAGCGAGACGCTGGTGATGTCGGAGGTGGTGGTGACCTGGTGGATGTCGGTCTCGGGGAGGAGTTCGTAAAAGTCGCCCTGCTTCAGGTGGCGGCGAATCTTCACGGCGAGATCGGCGGACTCCTCGGAGGAGCCATCGTCGAGACGCTCGAAGACGTCCTCGTCCTGGGCGCCACGGTAGAGGCCGACGATGCCCCAGGCGAGGTGGTCGTGAACCGGGGTGGATGCGCCGGGCGGCACGACGAGCGCGGAGAGGGCGAGGTCGCCGGTGAGAGAGCGGTAGAGCAGCCAGGAGCCGATGCCGGACCCCATGCCGCCCTCCGGAGCGGGCTGCTGGAAGCGGTCCGGGAGCCAGTCGTCGGCGGCCATGAGGCGGGCGAAGTGGGGCTGGATGCCGGCGATGATCCGGAGGGGGTCATCGGAGGAGTGCCGGATATCGTTGACCGCGTTGATGAACTGGCGAAAGCGGGGGTTGTCGACCACCCACTGCTCGCCTTCCCCGGTGACCATCTGGATGTCGCACATGGAACGCGTCTCCTGCGTTGGCGCCCGCGGCGGTTTGCCTGCGAGGCATAGGGTACACCGCGGCGTCAGGCGTTGCCGCGCGGGGGGCCGTCGAGGAAGGCGAGAACCGGCTCCGCCAGCCGCACCCGGCCGCGCTTGCGGCCGCCGATCTCCCGGATCATGCCGGCCTGCGCGAGAGGCAGGATCGCCGTGCGGCTGGCTGGGTCGGAGACTCCGGGCCGTTCCCGCGCCAGGCGTGCGGCGAGCTACGGATTCCCGAACAGGGCATCGACGAGGTCGACGGCGCGCGCGGCGGTCCTGATCCCGGCTCGCCATCGCTCCCGAGGATCGACCAGCGCCGACGCCTGCGTGACGGCCCCGGTGGCGATGCTTCGCCTGCCTGCGAACGTGGGTCGGTGCGGACGTGGCGCCCGGCGATGCAGGGACGCGTCAGGCCTTCGAGTCCGGAAAGTCGGTGCGCCTGATGATTGGAGATCCCGACGCCCGGCCACAGCACCAATCCGCTGAGAAGGAAATCGGGCGGTCTCCTGCCTGGCGCACGGGGAGTCGCCTGACCGCAAATAGAGCCCCGGCGGGCCGTTGCCGGTCCCGCCGGGGAGATCGACATCGCGGCGTGCCGGAGCCAGGCAGCGCTACTTCTCGTCGCAGCGCTTGTTCTTGCAGGTGAGGCCCTTCTTGCACTCCTTGTTCGAGCAGCAGGTGTCGCCCTTCTTGCCCTTGTCGCCGTTCTTGTACTCGCAGACGCCGTTGTCGTTGCAGGTCAGGCCCTGGCCGCACTCCTTGTTGGCGGCGCACTCCTTGCCCTTGCAGCGGTCGGCGGCCTTGGCGACGCAGGTCTTGTTTTCGCATTTCAGGTCGTCTTCGCATTCGGGGGTGGTGCAGCAGGTGTCGCCCTTCTTGCCCTTGTCGCCCGCCTCGTACTGGCAGCGCCCGTCGAAATCGCAGAAGAGCCCCTTGCCGCAGTCCTTGTCCTTGTCGCAGGACTTGCCCTGGCAGCGCTGGTCCTCGGCGCGGGGCTGGCTGGCGGCGGCGGTGGCCGCGGCGGCGCCGGTCGCGGAGAAAGCGGCGGCGATGGCGCCGCGCCGGGTGGACGCGGCGGCGAGCGCCCGTGAGAGATGATCGAACCGCTCGCCAGTAACACGGAAATCAGGCATTGGGGTACCCTCGGAGTGCGTTCGCTCGACGGACCAGACGCCCCCCGGGATCGTCGAATTGGGAGGCCGGGCGAAAACCGGAAGGCGCTGGCCGTCAGGGTACACGGTATCGCCCAGGCCCGCCCGGGGGATGACCCGAAACGGGCGATTTTCGGGGCAGATTCGGAGGTTCCGCCGCGGGCGGGAGCGGGGTAGGATAGCTGGATGCGGCGGCCATCGGGCCGCGGCGGGAGCGCGGACAGAGCGGGACGGCATCTCCATGGCGCCAGCGGTCAATGAAACGGGCTGGACGCTGGAGCCGGTGCAGGCCGGGGAGCGCGATCTGCTGCGCCGCCTGTTCGAGCTGTACCTGTACGACTTCAGCGAGATGGAACATGCGGATGTGGACGGCGAGGGCTGGTTCCTGCCCGATCCGCAGCGCTACGTGGCGCGGTTCTGGCTGGACTGGTGGCGGCGGGCGCTGCTGCTGCGGGTGGGAGGGAACCCGGCGGGGTTCGTGCTGCTGGAGGATCACAGCCCGTTGCCGGACTCGGGAAACCGCCGGTTCGTCTCGGCCTTCTTCGTGATGCGCGCCTACCGGCGGCGCGGGCTGGGGGAGGAGATGGCGCGCGAGGTGTTCCGCCGGTGGCCGGGGGAGTGGCAGGTGCTGCAAATCCGGGCGAACCCGGCAGCCCAGCGGTTCTGGCGGCGGGTGATCGGCGAGGTGACGGACGGCGAGTTCACGGAGCGGTGGGTGAACGAGCGCGAGGTGGTGCAGGAGTTCCGGGCGCCGGGAGGCGGGCGATGACGGGGCAGCAGACCGCCGGCGATCTGGCGGGCATGCGGGTGGTCGTGACCGGGGCCGGGAGCGGCGTCGGGCGGGCGACGGCGCTGGCGCTGGCCGCCGCGGGGGCGCGGGTCGGGCTTGTGGCGCGGACGCAGGGGACGCTGGAGGAGGTCGCGGCGGCGATCGCGGGGGTGGGCGAACGCGCGTCCGCGGCCACGCCGCAGCCACGCGCGCTGATGTTGCCGGGTGATGTGCGCGACGAGGCGCAGA
>JBJTKE010000686.1:0-5996 GCA_046096285.1 Chloroflexota bacterium | reverse complement strand
CTTCTTGCCGTCGTTCGCGTTGTCGGCGGTGTCCGACGACGAACCGGTGCGGTTGCCGCGGCCTGCCCGCTCGACGGTCTCCGAGACGCCGTTGCGGGTGATCGTCACCGTCTTGGTGCGCTCGCGGCTGCGGCCCTCGATCACCGTAGTTCCATCGGGCGCGTCCGCCGCTCCGGGAACGGGCACCTTGATGATCCCGCCCTCGCCGGTGACGCGGGACCAGAAGTCGTCGTTACCGTTGAAGAGGCCGCTCTCCGGCGCGGGCGCCGCCGCCCACGGCGGAGGGGTGAATCCGGCCACCACCCGGCCTGCGTCGCAGTGGATGCCGACGTAGGCCCGGCCATTCGTCACCTGGTGCTCGCAGGAGTCGTATCCGGTCTCCGCGTTGGCCTCTCCCGGACCGTACCCGGCGTTGAGATACACCGAACCGCCGCCGGAGGAGAACGGCCACTGGTCTTCCGCCGCAAGGTAGCCGGGGCTGTAGGAGTCGGAGATGCCGCCGGAGGCGTAGCTGTCGCCAACAGAGACCGGCGCCGGACCAGCCGGGACCGGTTCGGCGGCGACGGGACCGGCGGGCACGGCATCGGCAACCGGACTCTCAACGGCGGGCGGAGCGGGTTCGCCGCCGGGAGCGGCGGTGGCCACCGGCCGCGACCCCTGGTCGCCGAGCTCGGTGTCGTCCTCCGGGGCTTGCGAGGCAGGCGGCCCGGCTGGCTGCTGATCGGCGGGGGGTTGCTCAGCCGGCTGCTGATCGGCGGGCGGTTGCTCCACCGGTTGGTCGAGCGGTTCGTCATCCGGGGACGGCGGGCTTTCCTGCGCGTCAAGCAGCGCGGAGGGCTGGGCGGAGGTCACGAGGTGATCGGCGGCGGCGGAAACCGCCGGGGCCGATGGGGCCGCCAGTTGCGCCAGCAGCGCCGCCCCAAGCAGCGCGCTTCCGACCTTTGCCTGGTTCACCCTCGCTCCTGTCACGTGACCGCGAATGCTACCCCGCAACCGCCCGATGCGCAAAATCGCGTCCACCAGCGCAAGTATCGCACGTACACCCGAATTGCGAAATCCCACGCGATCAAGGGAGGTGTATGTTCTTCCCGGCGAGGGCCAACATGGCAGCCCTTCGCCGCGCCAGCGCGGAATGCTGTCGGTGGCCATTGCGCCAGCCGCGCGCCGTCCGTAAAGTGCCGGGCAGGTTTGCCAGCGCCGCGCTGGCATTTCCGGGAAGGACGGCAGGCATGGCGCAAGGCAAGCGGTACCTCGCGGTTGACATCGGCGCGGGCAGCGGGCGGGTGATCTCGGCGACGTTCGACGGCGCGGCGATCGCGCTCGACGAGCGCGGCCGCTTCGACACCGCGCCGGTCCGCACCCCGGGCGGGCTGTGGGTCGATGCCCTCGGCATCCACCGCAGCATCGTCGCCAGCCTCGGCCACGGCGGCGGCGAACCGCCGCGCAGCGTGGCGGTCGACACCTGGGGCGTCACCCCGGCCCTGCTCACCCGCGCCTGGACCCTCGCCGGCAATCCCCTGCACTACCGCGACGGCCGCACCATCGGCGTGCCCGAACGCGTCTACGCACTGATGCCAAAGGCCGATCTCTACGCGGAAACCGGCCTCCAGGAACTCCATTTCAACACCGGGTTCATGCTCGACGCCATGCGCCGCGACGGCCTGCTGGACGGCGCGGCGCACATGCTGATGCTCCCCGACCTGTTCGCGTTCTGGCTGGGTGGCGAGCCGCGGCTGGAGCGCACGAACCTCAGCACCACGCAACTCTACGACCCCGCCGCCGGAACCTGGTCCGTGGCCGCCATCGCCCGCATGGACCTGCCGCGCTCGTGGTTCACCACGCCCATCGCAGAGCCGGGGACCACGCTCGGCCTGCTCGACCCGGGCATCGCCGCGGAGACCGGGCTGCCGGCCTCGGTCCGGGTGGTGGCCACGGCCTCCCACGACACGGCGGCCTCGGTCGCGGCGGTGCCGGCGGAGGCAGGATCGTGGGCCTACATCTCCAGCGGCACCTGGTCGCTGATGGGCATCGAAGTCGACGCCCCCCGCAAGACCCCCGCGGCGATGCGCGCCAACCTGACCAACGAGGTCGGCGTCGGCGGCAGGATAAGGCTGCTCCGCAACGTGATGGGCCTGTGGCTGGTCCAGGAATCCCGGCGGCAGTGGGCGCGGGAGGGCCGCGAATGGTCCCACGCCGACCTTGCCGGGATGGCGGAGGCGGCCCCCCCCGGCGGCGCGCTGATCGATCCCGATGCGCTCGACCTGTTCGCCCCCGGCGATCTGCCCGGCCGCATCCGGGCCGCCTGCCTCGCCTCGGGCCAGCAGGCGCCGGAGACGCCGGGCGAGATCGTCCGGTGCGCGCTGGAAAGCCTCGCCCAGCGGTACGCGCAGGTGCTCGACCTGCTGGAGCAGGTCGGCGGCGAGCGGATCGGGGTCGTGCACATCGTTGGCGGCGGCGCGCTGAACCGGCTGCTCTGCCAACTGACCGCGGACGCCTGCGACCGCCCGGTCGTCGCCGGGCCGGCCGAATCGACCGCGCTCGGCAACGTGCTGGTGCAACTGATGGCGGATGGCGAGGCGTCGTCGCTGGCGGAGATCCGGGAGATCGCCCGCAACTCGGCGACGATCTCCCGCTACGAGCCGGACCGGAACCGGACGCGCAACGCCGACCGCCGGGCCGCGTTCGCGCGCCTGTTCCCGATCCGGACCGGGTAGCGCGGCTAGCCCAGTACCTTGCGCGCCCCGAAGATGTCGCCGAGCACCTGCTTCTTCGGCAGCCGCTTCACGATGGCCATCATCTTCTTCTGCTTCTCTTTCTTCGGCACCCCGTCGACGGTGAGGTACTCGCCCAGCATGCCCTCGAGCAGCTTCGGGTAGTCCCGCAGCAGGTGGGGCCTGTCGTGGGCGAAGGGAGTGACGTTGCGGATCTTCTTCAGGTCCTTCATCACGACCGAGTCATCGAGCAACTGCCGGTAGCGGGAGAGGCTGGCCGCCGAAAAGTCTCCGCGCTCCTTCGCTTCGATGATGGTCTGCGCGGCGAGTTTGCCGGAGATCATGGCGAGGTTCGCGCCCTCGCGGTTGAGCGGGTTGACGAACCCGGCGGCGTCTCCCACCACCAGCACCCCGTCGCTGTAGTTCTTCGGCAACCGGTCGTAGCCGCCCTCGGGGATCAGGTGCCCGGAGTATTCGATCGTCTCGCCGCCCTGAATCAGCGGCGCGATGGCGGGGTGCTTCTTGAACCGGTCGAGCATGTCGTTGACGTTGAGCCCGGTGTCGATCAGGTCGGAGAGCAGCGCGCCGGTCCCGATGGAGATGCTCTCCCGGTTCGTGTAGATGAAGCCGTACCCGAGCAGGTTGGCGGTGGACTCGCCGAAAATCTCCAGCGCGGTGCCGAGACCGCCCGGCAGCGCGAAGCGGTCCTCGATCTTCTCTGCAGGAAGCGCAATCAGTTCCTTCGCGACCAGTGCCTGGTCGATCGGCTCCCACTCCCGGTGCAGCCCGACCTTCTGGGCCAGCAGCGAGTTCGCGCCGTCGGCAAGCACGACGCAACGGGCCCGAAGCTCGCCATCCGGGTCGCCGGTGGTGACGCCCACGACCCGCCCGTCCTCCCAGATCACGTCGGTGATGGTGAACTCGGAGTAGACCTCCGCGCCGGCGGCTTCGGCGGTGGCCGCGTGCCAGCGGTCGAACTGGGAGCGGAGCACGGAGTACGCGTTGTACGGGGGCCGGGAGAAGGCTTCGGACCGATACGTGGCGCCGATCATCGCGGTGTCGGTCAGCAGCACGTAGCGCTGTTCGATGATCGGGCGCTCCAGCGGGGCATCCGCCTCGAAGCCGGGAATCATGTCCTCGGTCGGCTGGCGGTACAGGATGCCGCCCCAGACGTTCTTCGCGCCGGGAAACTGCCCCCGTTCGAGCACCACCACCGAGAGCCCGGCCTTCGCCATCTCCCGGGCGGCGGTCACCCCGGCCGGTCCCGCGCCGACCACGATCGCGTCGAATGCGTCGTCCATGGCTCCTCCGCCGCCGGGCCTGCGACCGCGCCCGCCCGCCTTCACCCCGGATTCCGGCCTGTTCCGCCGATCATGCACTGACGCTGGCGAGCCGGTCAATCGGCGGCGATCCGGGTGCGCCGCGCGACGCCTCCCGTCTTGTCCGCCCAATCCGCTGCCGCCTATACTGTGCGCAGCGCAAAAATGGCGGACAGACGGGAAAAGCCGGTCCGCGACAGGTGTGCCGCCGCTGGCGGCAGCGGAAGGGCGGGAGCGACGATGAACTTCGAACTGAACGAGGAGCAGATCCAGGTCCGCGACATGGTGCGCGAGTTCGCGGCGCGCGAGGTGGCGCCTTACATCCGCGAGTGGGACGCCAAAGGTGAGTTCCACCGCGAGGTGCTGGATCGGCTCGGGGAACTGGGCCTGCTGGGCCTGCCGATCCCCGAGGAGTACGGCGGCGCGGGCATGGATTACGTGAGCCTGGCGCTGGCCTGCGCGGAACTCGAGTACGTCGACACGTTCATGCGCGTGGTCATGTCGGTCCACGTCGGCCTGAACAGCCTTGCGCTGCTGCAGTGGGCCAACGAGGAGCAGAAGCAGCGCTTCCTGGCGCCCCAGGCCCGCGGCGAGAAGATCGCCACCTTCGGGCTGACCGAGCCAAACGCCGGCTCTGACGCCGGGTCGATCGAGTCCACCTACACGAAGGATGGCAGCGACTTCATCCTCAACGGCGCGAAGATGTGGATCTCGCTCGCTGACGTGGCCGATCACTTCCTCGTGTTCGCCTCCGGAGACCGCTCGCAGGGCACCCGCGCCATCTCCGCGTTCCTGCTGGAGCGGGGCATGCCGGGCTTCACCACGGCGACCATCAAGGGCAAGCTCGGCGTCCGCGCCGGCAACACCGGCGAACTGGCCTTCAACAATGTCCGGGTGCCGCGCGAGAACCTGCTCGGCGAGGAGCACGAGGGCTTCAAGATCGCGATGTCCTGCATCGATCAGGGCCGCTTCACCGTGGGTGCGGGCGCGATCGGCCTGATCAAGGCTTGCCTCGACGCCAGCGTGAAGTACGCCAACGAGCGCGAGGCGTTCGGCGCGCCGATCGGCCACCTCCAGCTCGTTAAGCAAATGATCGCCAAGATGGTCGCCGGGTACGAGGCGTCCTATCTGCTCAACATGCAGGCCGCCGAACTCAAGAACCGGGGCATCCGCAACACCCGCGAAACCTCGCTCGCGAAGTGGTACGCCTGCGACGCCGCCCACCAGGCCTCCGACGACGCCATCCAGGTCCACGGGTCGTACGGCTTCTCCAACGAGTATCCGGTGGAGCGCTTCTGGCGCAACGCCCGCGGCGCCGTCATTTACGAGGGCACCCGCGAGATTCACACCCTGCTGCAGGCCGACTACGCCCTCGGCTACCGGCAGGACAAGGCGCTGCGCTGCCCGCAGCCGCCCGCGGCCGGGTACGTTCGAGAGGCCGCGCTGGCCGCCGACTAGCGTCAACCGGGACGGCCCTCCCCGTCCCCGCCCCGCGGCGAGCGGTCCGGCCGAGGCAGCGCCGGGCCGCTCGCGCGTTTTTTGGGAGATACTCCCGGCAGGATCGGTCGGCACCGGCAAGGCAGGCAGCGTGGGCGAACGACGAAGCGTCATCCTCGGTGGTGCGCGCACCCCCTTCGGCAAGTTGAACGGCGCGCTGGCGTCCATCCCGGTGGTCGAACTCGGCGCGCTGGCGATTCGCGGTGCGCTCGCGCGGGGAGGGGTGGCCGCCGCCGACATCGACAACGTGCTGATGGGCCAGGTGCTGCAGGGCGGCGCTGGCCAGAACCCGGCCAGGCAGGCCGCGCTGCTGGCCGGCATTGACCGGGCGGTCCCGGCGGAGACCATCAACCGGGTCTGCGGCAGCGGGCTGCGCGCCATCACCCTCGCCGATTCGCTCATCCGCGCCGGCGATTTCGCTGCTGCCGTCGCCGGCGGCATGGAGTCAATGTCGCAGGCGCCCTACCTG
>JBJTKE010000685.1:0-9090 GCA_046096285.1 Chloroflexota bacterium | reverse complement strand
GCAGCGGCATCCGGTCCCTGAAGGTCGGGTACAACAAGGTCTTTGGCTACTACCTCGAAATCAGCGCGGTCGCGCTCGCCCAGGCCGAGCGCGACCGCCAGGGCCCCGCGCTTCCCGACGACTACCTCCCCAAGCAGTCGCTGTCCAACGCCACCCGGTACTTCACGCCGCAGCTCAAGGAGTACGAGACGGTCGTGCTCACCGCCCAGGAGACGCTCGCGGCAATCGAACTCGATGTGTACCGGCGGGTCATCTCGCAAGCCGCGGGCGCCGCCGACGCGTTGCTTGCCGCCGCTGCCGCAGTCGCCCGGCTCGACGTGGTGGCCGCCCTGGCCGAGGTCGCGGCGCTGCGCGGCTACGTTCGCCCGGAACTCGACGACTCCGGCGTGATCGACATCGCCGATGGCAGGCATCCCACCCTCGAGGCGCTGATGGCTCCGGGGGAGTTCGTGCCGAACGACGCCGCCATCGACCGCCACGGCGCGCAGATCACCATCCTCACCGGCCCGAACATGGCGGGCAAGTCATCATGGCTCAGGCAAGTCGCGCTGATCGTGCTGATGGCCCAGATCGGCTCCTTCGTTCCCGCGGCCCGTGCCCGGATCGGGCTCGTGGACCGCATCTTCACCCGCATCGGCGCCCAGGACGACATCGCCACCGGGCAGTCGACCTTCATGGTGGAGATGCTGGAGACCGCCTCGATCCTGAACAACGCCACGCCCCGCAGCCTCGTCGTGCTGGACGAAATCGGCCGCGGCACCTCCACCTACGATGGGCTCGCGATCGCCCGGGCCATCGTCGAGCATCTGCACAACGCGCCGGGTCTCGGTTGCCGCACCGTCTTCGCCACCCACTACCACGAGTTGACCGAACTCGAGTCGGTGCTGCCGCGTGTCCGCGCCTGCCGCATGGAGGTGCTCGACGATGGCGACCAGGTGGTCTTCCTGCGCCGCGTCGCCCCGGGAGGCGCGGACCGCTCCTACGGCATTCACGTCGCCCAGCTGGCGGGGATTCCGCGGGCCATCGTTCGCCGCGCGCAGGACATCCTCGCCGAACTGGAGGGCGCGGACGCCTCGCCGGAGCGCGCCCGGCCATCCCGCCGGGAAGCCATGGCCGCACCCTCTCCCGCGCCCGATGCCGCCATGCAACTCACGCTGTTCGCCCCGCCCCACCCGGTCGTCGAGCAATTGCGCGCGCTCGACATCGAGTCCCTCTCGCCGCTTGAGGCGATCACCCGGTTGTTCGAGTTGCGCAGCCTCGCTGGCGAGGAGTGATGGCGGCTGGTCCGGCCGCTTTCAACCCGCGGCCCTTGCAGAAGTCGCCCCGGTGTGCGAAACGTGTACCTGACAGCGGCGTTTCGGGCGGCCCCGGCAGCGGACGGGGCGCTCCGGCGCGGCCGACAGGTTCTTCAGGACGGATGCCGCGGCCGCCTGGCCGTCATCGGGAGGCAAGCGCGTGAGCGATTTCAGGTTCGATTTCGGCCAGGATGTGCTGGCGAACGATGGCAGGAAGGTCGGCTCGCTGGCGGGCGTCGTGGTCGATGCAGGCAGCTTCGAGGTGACTCGCCTGCTGATCGATCCCGGGCTCTTCGGCGGCGCCGACCGGTTGGTCGATGTGTCAGCGGTGGCCAGCGCAGCCGGCAATTCGGTGTCGCTCGATCTCGACCACGCCGCCGCCGAGGCCCTGCAGGACTATGCAAAGGAGCAGTATGTCCAGCCAAACCGCGTGCCCGACATGCCGATCATCATGCCCGCCTCCGGCGTCGGCGGCCCGGTGATGGCCGACAATCCCGACACCGGCATGGGCTTCCCGGGCGGGGATGCCTTCGACATGGCGCCGATCAACCCGCCGCGGCTGGAAATCCTCAGCAATCTCAACACCAACGAGGTCATCCTCCGCAAGGGCGCCGACGTGATCGCCTCCGATTACACGAAGGTCGGCACCGTCGACGAGGTGCAGGCGGGCGATCGCGGGGCCATCGCCGGGTTCATCGTGCGCGCCGGCGGCCTGTTCGGCCATGATGTCTCCATCCCGATCGCCGCCGTCAGGGAGTTCGGCACCGACAAGGTGCGGCTGTCGATCGACAGCAACGCCGCCTCGGCCAACCGCGTGTGATGCCGTCCGCACAACACCGGCCCGCCCCGGTCTGATTGAACGGGCGGGGCGCGGGGTGCTACCCTCTGCGACTGCGCGTCAGGCCCAATACCGCACGACGGCGTGCCGGGTCACCGGGGCGCTTGGTTGAGCGCCCGGACGGACCAGACGGGCGGTCGCGGGAGGGTTCGGACGGGATGCACGGCGCGCAGTCGCTGAAAGTGGCCATCGATATCGACGGCGTGCTCACCGAGCACCCCGGGCCGCTGGCGCGGGCCGCCTCCGAGCGCTTCGGCATCGATCTCCCCGAGAGCGCCTTCGTCGACTCCGCGGGACTCAACGTCCCGATCGAGGTGCGCGACTGGGTGTATGCGCTCGACGGCCCCGCCGCCGCGCTCGCACCCGATCCCGATGGTCCCGCCTTCCTGCGCGGCGTGCTCGATCTCCTCGGCTCCGACCGGGTCCGCATCGTGACCGCCCGCCCCGAGCACGCCGACGAGATGACCCGCACCTGGTTGGCTCGCCACGGGTTTCCCGGCTGCGAGATCGTCTACGCCGACCTCAAGGCGGCCGTCGCCCTCCAGCAGGGCATCGGCATTGCGATCGAGGACTCCCTGCGCCATGCCCGCAACTATCACGCCGCCGGGGTCACCTGCTTTCTCGTCAAGACCGGGCATCGCGGACCGCTCCCGGACAGTTCGGTCGTCGGATTCGAGGGATTGATGGACGTGCTCTCCGAACTTCAGCGAATCGCGGCGCCCGGCGGCGCGGACCTCGAACTGCCGGCATCGCTCCCGGCCGCCGACGGCTCGCTCCCGCGGGTGCTCATCTCCGACGCCGTCCATCCGATTGCGCGCGCCCGCTTCGAGGCCAACGCCGAGGTGCGCGACGTGGACGGCACCGACCGCGCCGCGCTTCTCGCCGCGCTTCCCGACATCGACGCCCTCGTCGTCCGCAGCGAAACGCAGGTGGACGGCGAGGTGCTCGCCGCCGCGCCCCGCCTGAAGGTCATCGCCCGGGCCGGGGTGGGCGTCGACAACATCGACATCGACGCGGCGACCCGGGCCGGCGTGCTCGTGCTCAACGCTCCCGGCGCCAACGCCGTCTCCGCCGCCGAACACACGATCGCCCTCCTGCTCGGCGTCACCCGGCAGGTGCCGCTGGCAGACGCCTCCACCCACGCCGGTCGCTGGGAACGCAAGCGGATGAAGCCCATCGACCTCAAGGGCCGCACCGTCGGCATCGTCGGGCTCGGGCGTGTCGGCTCGCGGGTGGCCCAGCGCCTGCGCGCCTTCGAAATGCAGATCCTCGCCTACGACCCCTACATCGCCACCCAGCGCTTCACCGAGTTCGGGGCCGCCCCGGTCGACTACCACACCCTGCTCGCCAACTCCGACGTGGTCACCTACCACGTGCCCTCGAACGCCGAGACCGCTCACATGCTCGGCGCGGACACCATCCCGCTGCTCAAGCCGGGGGCCATCGTCATCAACGCCGCCCGCGGCGAGGTGGTCGATCAGGATGCCCTCGCCGAGGCCATCCGGGCCGGCAACGTCGGCGGCGCAGGCGTGGACGTCTTCCCCCACGAGCCCTGCACCTCCAGCCCGCTGTTCGGGCTGCCCAACGTCGTGCTTTCTCCCCACATTGGCGGTTCGAGCGCCGAGGCACTCGCCGCCGTCGGCGAGGTGATCAGCGCCTCCACGCTTGCCGCGCTTCGCGGCGAGGCGGTCCCCAATGCGGTCAACCTGCCCGCCGCTCCCCTCCATGCCGCCCAACTCCAGCGGCTGACCTCGGTCTCTGCGGCCGCGGGCCACCTCGTCGCCGTGCTGGCGGAAACCACCCCCGCCGAGTTCACCGTGACCGTGGATGGCCTCGTACAGGGCGACATCATCGAGCATGTGCTCGGCTCCGCGCTCTCCGCGGCCCTCGTCGACTGGACCGGGCAACGGGTCACCGCCGTGAATGCGCGGCTCGTCGCGGAGGAGGCGGGGCTCGAGGTCCGCGTGCGGCACGGCGACACCAATCCCGACCGCCTCCCCTCCTTCCGGGTCGAAGTCGCAGACCGGCCGGGAGAACCCAGCAGCCACGATGTCGTCGTCCGCTGGGACCGCTCCGACGCGGCCATCATGGAAGTGGACGGGTTCAGCCTGCGCAGCCCGCTCGTCGGCGACGTGCTGATCACCCACCACCGCGATCAGCCGGGCGTCATCGGCCGGATCGGCACCATCATGGGCCGCCACGATGTCAACATCGCGGGGATGCAGGTGGGCCGAAGCGCCCCCCGGCGCGGCGGTCAGGCCATCATGGTGCTCAACGTGGACGACGAGATCCCCCAGGCCGCACTGGACGAGGTGATGCAGGTGCCAGGCATCCAGACCGCGTTCGTGGTCTCCCTCTCGCCCGCCTCGCCCGAGTCGGCGGCCGCCTCCCTGGGCATCCTCGGGTAGCGCGGCTCAGGGGAGCGCGGCCGTTCTCACGGCGGGTGGCTTCGGCCCCGCGCGTGCCTGCCGCGCCCCGGGCGATCAGGCCGACGGCAACGCCCGGCTCACGGCCGCGATGCTCTCGTCGAGGATGCCCAGCAACTCGTCAACCTGCGCGGCGGTGATGGTGAGCGGCGGCGCGTACAGCAGGTGGTCGCCGGTCTGCCCATCGACCGTCCCTGCGCCCGGGTAGGAGATCAGGCCCCGCTCCATCGTCGCCGCGCCGATCCGCTTCGAGACCGCGAGAGCCGCCGGGAACGGGGTCTTCGTCGCGCGGTCGCGGACGAACTCGACGCCGCACAGCAGCCCAAGCCCGCGCACGTCGCCGATGATGTCGTGCCGTTCCTGCAGGCGGCGCAGGCCGGCGAGCAGGCGGTCGCCCTGCTCCGCGGCGTTGCCGATCAGCCGATGCTCCAGCACATACCGGAGCACGGCGGCGCCGGTGGCGCAGGAAAGCGGGTTGCCCGACGCGGTGTGCCCGATTACGAACGAGGCCCCGCGCCGCGCCACCTCGTCCACGAACTCGGGGCGGGCGAGCACCGCGCCCAGCGGGGTGTAGCCTCCCGCGATGCCCTTGGCGCAGGTGATGAGGTCCGGGGTCACGCCCCAGTGGTCGATCCCGAACTTCCGGCCGGTGCGTCCGAAGCCGGTCATCACCTCGTCGGCGATGAACACCACGCCATGCCGGTCGCAGATCTCGCGGACCCGCTGGAAGTAGCCGGGCGTGGCGGGAACGGCCCCCATGGTTGCCCCCACCACGGGCTCGGCGATGAACGCCGCCACATTCTCCGGTCCGGCCTGCCGGATCGTGCGGTCGAGCGCGTCGGCGCAACTGAGGTCGCATCCCGGGCAGGCGGCGTTCGCCCAGCACCGGTAGGGATGGCAGGGCGGGATGTGCTCCGCCGGCGGCAGCATCCCCGCATAGAGCCTGCGCCTTCCGGCGTTGCCGCCGAAGGCGAGCGCCGCGACGGTCGCGCCATTGAACGACATCCAGCGGCCAATGACCAGCGTGCGGGTCCCCTCTCCCCGCGCCCGCTGGTACTGCACCGCCATCTTGACCGCGTTGTCGGTCGCTTCCGACCCGCCGGAGACGAACCAGACCCGGGAGAACCCCGCCGGCGCGAACTCCTCGATGATCAGCCGCGCGCACTCCTCCACCGCCGCGTTGGTGAAGGCATGGGTCGGTGAACAGGCGACGAGCGCCGCCTGCCGCGCGATGGCCTCCACCACCTCGGGCACGGCGTGGCCGATGGCCGTTACGGCCGCCGACCCGCCTGAGCCGTCGAGGTAGCGGTTGCCGTCCTCGTCGAAGAGGTAGACTCCCTCGCCGCGGGCGATGGCCGGATAGGTCCGGTGAAGGTCCCGGTGAAGCACCGCGCTGCGAGCCGCGTCCATGGTCTGCCCTGCCGCCTGACGAACGATGCGTTGATTGTACGCCGCCTCCGGTCCCCGCCCATGCTACAGTCCGGCGGCGTACGGGAACACATGGGCAGGCGATCAGCCGGTCAGTCAACCGGCAGGCAGGCGCGAATGTCCGGGAACAGGCGGCCCCAGACCATGAAGGCCACGTTCGGCAAGTTTGCGTTTGAGCATGAGCTGTGGATCCGCTGGGCCGCCGCCGCGGTGGCTGGCGGTCTCGCTATCCTGATCGTGCCGGACGGGTGGCCCGGAGACATCCGGTTCCTGATCGGCTGGGACCTTGCGCTGGCGATTGCGCTGGCCCTGCCCTGGTGGGTCATCGCCCGCTCAGACTCCGCCCGCAGCCGTGTCCAGGCCCGCGAGACAGACCCGGGCAACGCCGGGTTGCTGGCCGTTTCGGTGCTGGTCAGCGCCGCGAGCCTGGCGGGGGCCGTGCTGGTGCTGGCCGAGCCGAACCCCCAGAATCCGGGCGTGGCCGCCATCGGCATGGTGCTGGTGGTGCTGGCCATCTTCGGGGGATGGGCGCTGCTGCAAACAGCGTTCACGCTGCATTACGCCAGCATCTACTACGGGGAGAGCGGCGACCCTTCCGGGCTCGTCTTCCCCGGCGGGCCGCCCGACGACCTCGACTTCGCCTACCTTGCGTTCGGCATCGGGGTCGCCTGCCAGGTTTCGGACGTCGCGACCACCAACGGCAGGATGCGCAGGCTGGTGCTGGTGCACAGCGTGATCGCGTTCTGCTACAACCTCGCCATCCTCGGGCTGATGGTCAACCTGCTGGCAGGCCGGCTGTGACGCCAGGCTCGTCCGCCGCGGGAGCGGGGTCGAGGTAGTAGGTGAGGCTGCGAAGCGCCGCCACCGGATCGACCTCGCGAATCACGACGTGCCCGGGGGCCCGCAGCACCACCGGGGCGTAGTTCAGCAGCGCCCGCACCCCGCCAGCGATCATCTGGTCGGCCACCCCCTGGGCGGCGTCGGCAGGGACGGCGATGATGCCGAGTTCGATCCCGAGCCTGGCGACCTCGTCGGCGATCGCTTCGGGAGGCAGGATGCGCAGTCCGGTACGCGGTTCCTCCTGGCCATGCTTGCGGCGGTCGAAGATGGCGGCGATCCGGAAGGTGGGCAGGAAATCCCGGTGATGGGCGATCGCCCGCCCGATGTTGCCGTACCCGGCGAGACCGACATCCCAGCGGCGGTCGAGGTGGAGGATCTCCTCCACCGTTTCGGCCAACTCCGCGACCGGATACCCCTTGCCCTGCCGGCCGAAACGGCCAAACGAGGCGAGGTCCCGCCGGATTTGCGCCGCCGAGACGCCGATCAGGTCCGCGAGCTCGTCGGAGGAGACGGTCTCCACCCCGGACCCGGCCAGCGAACGCAGGGTGCGCACGTAGATCGGCATCCGGCGAATCACGATGTCCGGTATGTGGTGCAGGCCGTCCACCAGACTGTCGCCCGCCTCCAGTGAGGTGGCGCGGGACATGGCTCACCCCCGCCCGGGAGACCGGGCAGAAATCGTGCAAGATTTCACAATCGGAGTATCGCCAGCGGAGGGTCCCGCGTCAATGACGCGTGGCTGGCCCGGGAGCGGCCGCGGTCCCGTCGGGGGGCAGTCAGGCTCCGCCGGCCTCGTCAATGAACACGACCGCCACCTTGCCCGGCCCCTGGACACCGACGGTCAGCACCCGCTCGATGTCGGCGGTGCGGCTCGGTCCGGTGATCAGCGTCGCGAACCGGCCGCCTCCGCGCCCCGCGATCTCGCGCAACGCGGGCGCGGCGTCCTCCAGGCCGTCGGCGAGGACGCCCGCGGGGACCAGCAGCACAAGCGCCGCCGTCAGCATGCCAACCGAGCGATCGGCCAGCGACTCCTCGGCGACCAGCACCGAACCGGTCTCCGCGAGGGCCAGCAGGCCGAGACCGATCCCGAGCGCCCGGTCCCGGCAGTGCTCGGGCGAGGACGCCTGCTCGGTCCCGACGCCCTCCCCGGCCAGCGCGGTGAAGAGGCCGGGCAGCGACGCCAGCGCCTGCGAGGTTGCGACGGCGCCGGTCGCTCCCCATTCGCTGGCCAGCGCCGCCACCACCGAGGCCGCCTCGCCGCCGCCAGCCACATGCGCGACGCGCACCCCGAGCGGCTCTGCCTTGCCCCGGAAGCGGGCGAGCCGTTCGGAGAGGGCGCTATCAGCCGCGGCGTCGGGACTGGCGGCGATCGTCCGGTGCGCTGGCATGCGAAGTGCTCCGGTGAAGTCCGGGGCGAGGCGCGTGCGCCCCGCCCCGCAGGGTCGTCGCGGACGCTAGAGCATCGCCCCGATGATCCAGGGCGCGTACTCCTCCTCGCCTACCCCGGCGAGCTCCGACTTGCTTTGCTCCCCCGACGCCACAGCGATGATCTTCTCGAAGATCTCCTGCCCGACTTCGTCGAGGGACGAGCCCTCGAGCACCTTGCCGGCGTTGATGTCCATGTCCGGTTCCTGCCGGGCGTAGAGGATGGAGTTCGTCGCGACCTTGATCGACGGCGACGGCTTGAAGCCGAACGCCGAGCCGCGGCCGGTGGTGAACACCACCATGTTGCAGCCGCCCGCCACCTGTCCGGTGGCGGAGACCGGGTCGTAGGCGGGCGAGTCCATGTGGACCAGTCCCTTGCCAGTCACCTGCTCGGCGTACCCGACCACCTGGTTCAGCGGCGTGCTGCCCGCCTTGGCGATGGCCCCGAGCGACTTCTCGTAGATCGTCGTCAGGCCGCCGAGCTTGTTGCCCGGGGCCGGGTTGTTGTCGATCGAGGCGCCGAACTTGGCGGTGTAGTCCTCCCACCAGCGGATGCACTCGAGCAGCCGGTTGGCGACCTCCGGGCTCTTCGCCCGTCGCGTCAGCAGGTGCTGGCCGCCGTAGACCTCGGTCGTTTCGCCGAGCACCACCGTGCCGCCCTGGCGCACGATCTCGTCGCACGCCTTGCCCAGCGCGGGGTTGGCGGTGATGCCGGACCAGCCGTCCGACCCGCCACACTGCAGCGCCACCACCAGTTCCGAGACCGGCACCGCCTCGCGGGCGTACTTGTTGGCTTCGGGGAGGAGGCGCTTGACCGCCTCGATGCCCGCCTCCACCG
>JBJTKE010000684.1:0-2734 GCA_046096285.1 Chloroflexota bacterium | reverse complement strand
TACCCGATGGTGACCAACCTCGTCCTCGATCTCGTCCGCTCCGGCGGCAAGCGCCTCCGCCCGCTCGTGCTCCTGCTCGCCGCCCGCAGCTATGGCGGCGACCGGGACGCCATCGCTACCGCCGCCGCGGGAGTCGAACTCCTTCACACCGCCTCGCAGGAGCACGAGCGGGCGGAGGCGCTTGCCGCCGGAGCGGACGAGATCGAGGACGAGGTTGGTCACCATCGGGTAGTCGACCCGGGCGACGCTCTCCATACGATCCTCGACTCGACGCAGATCGGGCCGGAGCGTGAGGAACACGTCCTGTGCGGTAACGGACACCTCGTACCCACCCATCGGGCGAGAAGACGCCCGGATTTCGCACCGTTTTGCCCCTGTGTGGGGCCACGGAAGTATGGGTTGCGGTGGTAGGAGCGTCAACGCGGCGGGAGGTCGGCGAGCGTCGCTGTGCTACACTCGAACAACCGAAAACGGGCAATCAGTGGGCACGTGAACCGCCCGCCACGGGGCGGAATCGCGGCACGAGAGCCCGGTTGACGCCCGGGCGGCCATCCCTGCAGGACCCTCGCAGCGTACAGTACTGTGACCGGCGTGGTTCGCCGGCGGTGGCGTCGATTTACTGGCGGGATGTGCCGGATGGGCTTTCCCACTCCCAATGCGCCGAAACGGCAGGCCTACGCCGCCCCCGCGTCGTTGTCGAGCCGGCCTGCACCGCCGGTAGCCGCGAGGCGAGGACCGCGCGTTGGCTGGCTGGCGGCGATGGCGCTGGTGGCTGCGCCGTTGCTGCTATCGGTCGGGGTGCTGCTGTTCCAGCGAATGCAACCGCCCCCGCAGCTCGTGATCGAAGTGCGGGACGCCTACACCGGAGCGCCGGTGGCCGGAGCGCCGGTGATGGTCTCCGGTGCGCCGACGGCGGCCGATGACGCGGGTCTGGTAACCGCCGAGATCGGCGACGAACCGCTGGAAGTGCGAATCGAGGCCGACGGGTATGCGCCAGTGCTGGCCCGGATCGAACCGGGATCACTGCGGAGTTGGCCGGTCGACCTCCGCCCCACGACGCTTACCGGGCAATTGACCGACGCCGCGTCGGGCGCCCCGATTCAGGGGGCGCAGGTGACGGCACCCGGTCCCGATGGCGCGGGCCCGCAGGCGGCGACCGGCCCCGATGGTGTGTACGTCCTCTCCGGCGTGCCAGAGGGAGCGACCCTGCGGATCGACGCCGGGGACTTCGGCATGGTGGAGGAGCCCGTTGGGCGGGGGATGGCCTCGAGCTTTCCGCTTCGGAAGACAGTGGTGACCGGGTTCGTGCGCGACCGGCAGGGCACCCCGATCGCGGGGGCGCGGGTGACCTCGCCGGACGGCGGCGCGGCGACGGTGACCGGCCCGGACGGCGCCTACCGGCTGCAGGATGGGGCCGGATACCCGACGTTGCTGGTGTCGGCCTCGGGGTACGACGACGCCGAACTAACGGTCCCGGCCGAACTCGCGGCGGATGCGGTGCTGGAGCGGGCGCTGATCCGGTCGCTGTACGCGCCCGCCGCCATGGTGTCGAAGCCCGGCGGCCTTGACGAACTGATCGAGATCGCGAGGACCACGGAGATCAACGCCATCGTCGTCGACGCGAAAGAGATCGAAATCTTCTACGACACGCAGGTGCCGTTCTTCCGGGCCGTGCCGGACATGGTCCGCCCGGTCTACGATCCGGCGGCGGTGGTCCAGAAGCTCCGGGAGAACAATATCTACAGCATCGCGCGGATGGTGGTGTTCAAGGACCCGCTGGTGGCGGAGGCGCGACCCGATCTCGACGTCATGGACATCACCACCGGCGGCCCCTGGCGGGACATGAACGGGTCGGCATGGGTCAATGCCTTCTACCCGGAACTGTGGCAGGCGAACGCCGACCTTGCGGGCGAACTCGCCCGGTTCGGGTTCGACGAGGTGCAGTACGACTACATCCGGTTCCCGTCCGATGGCGACCTGAGCACCGCGGAGTTCGGCAACGACTACACCCAGGCGCTCCGGCGGGAAGCCATCACCAACGCGGTCCGGCTCGGCGCGGACACGGTGCGGGCCAATGGCGCGAAATTCTCAGTCGACCTGTTCGCGGTGATCGCGGTGTACGGCGATGATCAGGGAATCGGGCAGACCGTCCAGGACCTGACACCGATCGCGGACTATGTCTCGCTGATGATTTACCCCTCCCATTTTGCGGAGGGCAACATCCCGGTCGACGGCCATCCCAACGATTTTCCAGGCGAGACCATCGCCTACACCCTGCAGCGCGCCGAGGAACTCGTGCCCGGGAGCGCGGTCAAGATGCGGCCGTGGCTCCAGGATTTCGACTACCCCGTCGAGGGACTGCGGCCCTACAGCGACGCCGACGTGCGCGCCCAGATCGACGCCACCGAGGCGGCGGGCGCGAGTGGCTGGATCCTCTGGAACGCCTCCGGCGACTTCTCGGTGGCGGCGCTGCGGCCCGAAGGGTGAGCGGGTGCGTCATGCCACCTGCGGTCGCGGTCTGAGCCGATGACTGACCCCGCCGCCGGCGCCGCCCGCCGCCCTCTCGATCTGCCGTGGGCCCTGCTGCGGGCGATGCGGCCGTTGCAGTGGACCAAGAACGCCGTCGTGCGGCCCGCACTCGTGTTCGCGAGCCGGTTGTCCGCGCCGTCGGATGTGGCCGCCGCCGTGCTGGCGATGCTGGTGTTCTGCGGGCTGAGCAGCGCGGTCTATCTGC
>JBJTKE010000683.1:0-4766 GCA_046096285.1 Chloroflexota bacterium | reverse complement strand
AGCGCGAACAGATCCGGCAGGGAGGCGCGGCGGACCTTGCCGGTGGTGGTCCGTGGGAGGGCGTCGGCGAAGAGGACGCGGCGGGGAACCTTGCCGGAGGCGAGGCGGTCGAGCGCCCAGCGGCGGAGGTCGCGGGCGGTGGCGTGCGAGCCGGGGCGGAGGACGACGACGGCGGCCGGTTGCTGGCCCGCGGCAGCGTGCGGCAGGGCGAAGACGGCGCACTCGAGGACGGCGGGGTGGGCGAGCAGGACGGCCTCGACCTCGAGGGGGTCGATCTTCTCGCCGCCGTGGTTGATCAGGTCGTCGCCGCGGCCGAGGAGCGAGAGTTGCCCGCCGGGGAGGAGGATGCCCCGGTCGCCGGTGCGGAGCCAGCCGTCGGCGGTGAAGGCGCGGGCGGTGGTGGCGGGGTCGTCGAGGTAGCCGGGGAAGACGGTCGGGCCGGAAACGAGCAGGTGACCGGGCGAGCCGGCGGGAAGGTCGCGGCCGCAGTCGTCGACGACGCGGAGCGGCGAGACCGGGACGCCGGTGGCCCCGGGCAGGCGGGGCGCGCCGGGCGACTGGTAGGCGATGGCGTAGGCCTCGCTCATGCCATAGCCCTGCAGCACGGGAACGCCAAGCAGGGACTCTGCCTGCTCCCGGTGGTGCGGAGGGGTGAACCCGCCAATGACGAAAAGGTACCGGAGCGCGCCGCCACCGGGGTTCGGCTGGCGGGACCAGTACCGCAGGCACTGGTCGAGCAGGAGCGGGGTGAACGGAAGCCAGGCGGGACGATGCCGCTCGACGAGCGCGCCGAACTGGTGAACCGGCAGGGCGCCGGGGCTGCCCCCGGGAAGAACCACGAGGCCGCCGAACGCCAGCGAACGGCAGAGGACGGACTGGCCGAGCGCATGGAGCAGCGGCGGCGCCAGCACGGTGGCGTCGCCGGGGAGAACGGGAAGGCAGCAACCGGAGCGCCACGGGAAGTCGGCCTGGTTGCCGTGGGTCAGCGGAACCAGCTTGGGCCGCCCGGTGGGGCCGGACGTCTGGAGCGCCAGCGTGAGATCGGCTCGCCGGGCGTCGAGGTCGGAGGCCGGGGCGGCGGCGGGGCGGCCCGCGTCGATGGCGAGGCGGATGGCGGGGCCGGAGCCCTCCACCCGTGAATGCAAGACCGGGAGACCGAGCCGGGCCACGGCCCCCGGGAGCGCTCCGCCCGCGCCGGGAGGCAGGATAGCGGCGGTTGCGCCAAGCCGCGGGAGGAGCGCGCCGAGTTCGCCCCCGGTGGCGTCGGGGTGGACGGGCACGGCGACCGCCGCGGCCTGGAGGGCGACGAGCAGCACCGCCCCGTCGATAGACTGCGGCAGGGGGAAGACGACGCGGTCCCGGGGCCCGATGCCGGCGGCCCGGAGGCGCCCGCGAACGACGTCGACGCACGCGCCTAGCGCCGCGTAGGTGACGGTGGCGCCATCTTCGCCGGCAAGGGCCGGCAGCGGACCGAAACGGGCGGCGGAGCGCGCCACGAGTTGCTGGAAGGTGTCCGGGGCTGGCCCGGGAGCGGACGTGTCCTCCGGCGATGGCAGGAAGCCGGTCACCGGCGGGGTTCCGCTTCCAGCAGATCAGGTAGGGCGG
Source organism: Chloroflexota bacterium (assembly GCA_046096285.1). Taxonomy (GTDB): domain Bacteria; phylum Chloroflexota; class Chloroflexia; order Thermomicrobiales; family UBA6265; genus CADCWF01. Next base: position 3,161 of record JBJTKE010000683.1, on the reverse strand, counting down.
CGCGTCGGATCTTGCCGGTGGGGGTGCGGGGCAGGTCGTCGACGAAGGCGATGCGGCGGGGGGTCATGTGGCGACTGAGCCGGTCGAGGGTCCAGCGGCGGACGGCTGCCGCATCGAGGCTGGCGCCGGGAGCGAGGACGATGGCGGCGGCGACCTCCGCGCCGAGCGAGGGGTGGCGAACGGCGAACACGGCGCACTCGGCAATGGCGGGGTGGGCAAGGAGGACGGCCTCGACCTCGCGGGGATCGACTTTCTGGCCGCCGCGATTGATCCGGTCGTCGAGGCGGCCGGTGACGAAGAGGTAGCCATCGGGGTCGAGACGACCGGCGTCGCCGGTGCGGAACCAGCCGCCGGGAGCGAAGGCGTCGGCCGTGGCCGCAGGATCGTCGAGGTAGCCGGGAAAGACCTCGGGGCCGCGGGCGAGGATTTCGCCTTCCTCGCCGGGGGGAAGGTCCTCGCCGGCGGACCCGACGATGCGGACCTCGGCCACGGCGACGCCGGATGCGCCGGGGCGGGATGGCTGGCCGGGAAGATCGATGGAGACGAGGCCGCTCTCACTGCTGCCATAGGTGTGGATGAGCCGGGCGTCGAGCCGGGCGGCGGCGGCGGCAAGAAGGGCGGAGTCGCTGGCGGCGCTGCCGATCATGATCGCGCGGAGAGCGCCTCCGGGGTTGGAGCGGCCCTCCGGGAGGGCGGAGAGCACGGCCGACAGCAGGGCCGGGCTCATGGGGATGCAGGCGGGGCGATGGCGCCCGGCGCAGGCGAGCAGGGCCGCTGGAGAAAGGTCCGACGGCAGGATCAGCTCGACGCCGAGGACGAGGGTGGAGAGCAGGAACTTCATGCCGAAGAGGTGGGAGAGCGGGATCGGGAGGAGGGCACGACTGTCGCCGTCCCATGCCTGGCGGCGAACGCCGAAGATGGGTGCGCCGATGGCGTTGCGTTGGGTGCGGGGGACGAGTTTGGGACCGCCGGTGACGCCGGAGGTGAGGTGGATCAGGCAGAGATCGCCGGGGGCGGCGGCGCGGCCAGGAGCAGGCGGCCCGGCGGGAGCCCCGGCAAGGCTGAGCGAGCCAGTGGCGGGGTCGGCGGCGGCGGTGAGGACGGGAGTGGCGCGGTTCTCCGCGGCGGCCCGGGCGCGGTCCGCGAGGCGTTCGGGGAGGACGAGCGCGCGGAGGCCGAGCCGGGGCAGCAGGGCGTCGAGTTCGTCGGCGGGCATGCCGGGCCGGAGCGGCACGCACACCGCCGAGCAGGCGAGCGCAACGGCAAGCGCGGCCGCGGTGGCCTGGTGGGGGAGGACGAGGCCGACGCGGTCGTCGCGGGCGATGCCGAGGGCGCGCACATCCCGTTCGATCCGTGAAATCGTGTGGCCGAGGGCGGCGTAGGAGATCGCAGGACCCACGTCGGGCGTGAGGGCCGGGCGGGCGGCATGGTCGGCGCACGCGCGGGTGATGAAGGCCTCGATGGTGTCCGTCGCCACTCATTCCCCCGGGGGGTGATCGCTCCGGTCATCTTGGAGCAGTGATGGTAACGCCGCGCGTCGGATCTTGCCGGTGGGGGTGCGGGGCAGGTCGTCGACGAAGGCGATGCGGCGGGGCAGTTTCGGGGCGCTGAGTCGGTCGAGGAGCCAGCGGCGGAGATCGCGGTGGGAGAGGGAGGCGCCGGGTCGGAGCACGACGGCGGCGGCGGCCTCCTGGCCGAACCGGGGGTGGGGAATGGCGAAGACGGCGCATTCGCGCACGGCGGGGTGATCGCGGAAGACGACCTCGATCTCGATGGGGTCGATCTTGTCGCCGCCGCGGTTGATGAGGTCGTCGCCGCGGCCGAGGACGGAGAGGGAGCCGTCCGGGTGGAGGATGGCGCGGTCGCTGACGCGCAGCCAGCCGTCGGGGGTGAAGGCGCGGGCGGTGGCCTCGGGATCGTCGAGGTAGCCCGGGAAGACGGTGTCGCCGCGGACCTGGACGTGCCCGGGCCGGCCTGCCGGCAGGACCGCACCGTCGTCGCCGGCGATGCGGAGGTCGATGAGCGGGCGGCCGACGGAGCCGGCGAGGGCTTCGACGGGGAAATGCTGGCGGGCCATGGGACCGGCCTCGGATGCGCCGAACATGTCGAGCACGGGGCAGCCGAGGATGGTTTCGGCGGCGGTGCGGTGATCCTCGCGGAGGGCGCCGCCGCCGCTGGCGACCCAGCGCAGGCAGGTTGGCCGATCCCCGGGCTGCAACCGAGCCCATTCCGCGAACTCGGCGAACCGGGCGGCGCTGAGCGACAACCAGTTCGGCTGGTACAGGCGGATGAGGTCGTGGATCGGCATGGAGCCGCCCTGCTCCGGAATGATGATGAGGGATCCGCCCGCGAGCCCGACGAAGACCTCGATGGCCCCGTAGGCAAGGGCGAGCGGGAGGGTCAGCACGGTGCGGGAGCCGGGGCCGAGTCCGGCATCGATGATGGCGGCGCGGATGCTCGCCATGGAACTGGACTGGGTCCACGGCACGATCCGGGGCCTGCCGGTGGTGCCGGAGGTGGTGAGCAGCAGGGCATGATCGGCGGGCAACGGCTGGCTGGCGGGGGCGGGCGGCCCTGGCGCGGGCCCGTCGATGGCGAACCTGCGGCTGTCGCCGCTCCAGCGGAGGTCGAGGACCGGCATGCCGAGTTCGGCGGCGGCGGCGCGGGCTCCGGCGGCGCGGGAGTCCGGGGCGATCAGGGCGCGGATGGCGGCGCGTTCGAGCAGGCTGCGGGCTTCCGCTGCGGCGACCTGCTCCCTGAGCGGCATGGTGGTCAGCGCGGCGGCGGAGGCGAGGAGGGCGGCCATGCCGGGACCATCCTGGGAGGCGACGAGCGCGACGCGGTCGCTGGCGGCAAGGCCGCGCGCGCGGAGATCGGCGCAGAGTTCGGCGGCGATCCGGCTGAGGTCGGCATAGGTGAGGCCGCCGGTCAGCCCGGATGCAAGCGCGGGTTCCCCGCCGAAGTGGCCGGCGAGGAAGCCGGCGAACGTGGAGATGTTCGCGTTCACGGGAGCACTCCGGCAGACCGGCGCCCGGCTTCCTTCGGGAATGCCAGAGGGCCACGACGGCAAGCGGCATGTGGGTCCCAGAAAGGCTAAGAGTATCAGTATTTGACAGAAAGAGGCGGCTGGCCCGACGTCGGGCCAGCGGACTCGCCGGGCT
>JBJTKE010000682.1:0-1977 GCA_046096285.1 Chloroflexota bacterium | reverse complement strand
GCCGTGGAGCGGCGTTTACGGCATCTCTTCCAGGAGCGCCGCCACCCCGCCCCCCCCCCCCCCTGCGTTTGTGCGGGGATCAGGACGGGGCCACGGCGGCGGCGCGGTTGGCCCTGCGCCCGTTCTCGTCCGCGCTGCCATCCTCGGCTCCGCCCCCGTCGCCCCCGCCGCCCGAGGCCGGAGCGTCGCCATCCCCGCGGCCGCCCTGCTGGCCTCCGCGGCGGACCTTCGGGAGTTCGGCGGCGAGGGAGGCCATCGCGGCGCGCAGGGTCTCCACCTGCTCGGGAGTGGCGTCGGGCATCAGGTTCGGGTAGACGGACCGGGTGAGAACGCCGCGCAGCGTGGTGATGAAGCCGGTGACGGCGGAAGCGGCCTGCTCGGAGAGAAACAACCTGCGGGCGCTGAAGGTCTCGGCGAGCACGAAGGCGCGCTCTCCGACCTCCTTCCAGTTCTCCCATGCGAGGGCCTCGGCAAAGAACTCCGGCGGAGGAGCGTAGGCCTCTCCGGGAAGCAGCACGGGGTTGGTGACCTGGGAGATGGCGGATTCGAGGCGGGCGAGCAAGGCGTAGAGTTCGGCGCTGGCTTCGGCACGGCGCTCGCGGGAGATGGGCAGCGGATCCGCGCCGACGGCGCGGTTGAGGAGCGGCGCAAGGTCGGCCCGGATGTCGCGCAGGAGGGTCGACTGCTTCGATTCGATGGCGGAGAGGGCCGAACCGGAGGCCTCGCGGCCAGCGGCGACGTCGCGAACGAGAGCGTCGAGGCGCGCGCGGACGTCACGTTCGAGGGCGTCGAACCGGGCGTCCATGCGAGCCTGAAGGCGTTCGACGGCGAGTTCCGCCGGTGGCGCGGCGGCAGGGGCAAAGGGAGACGCGGCAGGCGCTTCGGTGACAGCCGGGAACTCGAGCACCGGCGACGCAGTGAACGAGGCCGGCCGCGGGGAAGCGGCCGATACCGCGGACGAGGCGGCGACGCCGACGCCCTGCGGCGACTGCGGCCGAAATCCGCCCGCGACGGCGAGTTTGCCGGAGCGGGAGGCCGCGACACCGGCGATGATGAGCAGGACGGCGGCAATCGAGACGGCCGCCAGCAGCACCGTGGTATCCATGGCCGAGATGTCCTTGCGAGCGCCCGCGCGGGGCGCGCCGCCTCCGCACGGGTGACTATAGCGGGGCCGGGGAATTGCCGTCACGCGGGAGGCCAGGCCGGGGCTGGCGATGCGCCGACGCATGGCGGCCGCAACCGATGGAGCGCGCCGAGGGCCGGGAATGCGGGGCGTGCGGGGCTGACCCGCGGACCGTTGCCGAGTGGTCGGTCGGCTCATGCCCTGCGCGCGCTGGTGAGCGGGCAGTTGCGGGGTTCGGTTGGATCCGGCGGGCGGACCCGGCATGAGACTCCGAACCGGTCCGACCACGAGCCCTCGCCCCGCCAATGCCCGCGCAGTCATGAGACTCCGCACCGGTCCTCACCCCAAACCCCGTCGTACCGGTGAATCTCCCGTTCGGCGCTTCCACCTGCCCTCAGCCCAACCGCTCTCCCTGTGCGAGGGAGAAGGGCTTTCGGCGTGTTCGGGGCAAAAGGGGGCGGTTCCGGCATCGCTCGCGAGTGAGGAGTCGGTTGGTGCCTGTCCGGGAATCGGCCGACCTCTCCCTTGCTGCGGCGGGACCGAGAACTGGCGCCCTGGACGGCCCCGACGAGGACCCGGCCGTCGCAGTTCATCGCGGACAAAAGGCGACGAGCCGGCTTTGCGCCGGCCCGTCTTTATGTCGTCATGGCGACGCGGGTGGCGCCGCGGGCGGAGTTACTCGGCGACCGAGGGGAGACCAGCGAGGGCCATCGCAATCTCGGACTGCGGGTGTTGGTAGTCCTCCATGTTGCCGGAGAGGTACCTGTCGTAGGCGACAAGGTCGAAATGGCCGTGGCCGCAGAGGTTGAAGAGGATGGTGCGCGGCTCGCCGGCCTCCCCTCGGTCGCCGAGTA
>JBJTKE010000681.1:0-2979 GCA_046096285.1 Chloroflexota bacterium | reverse complement strand
CCTGTTCCCTACCGTCGACGCGCCGTTCCGGCGGCTCCGCCCTGCTACCTGCTCCCACCAACTCTCCCCGCGAGTCTAGCACGGGCCCATCGCCTGCCCCCGCCCCTTGCGGCAAAGTTGCGGTTACAATGCCGATGATGTACGTACACTTTCTGGGCTATACTGCCCCCCACGTTCCCGCCGCCCCGCCACCCAACCTGGGGATCACATGAGCGCGACCGTACAGGCGGATCGGGTCGCTGGCCCTTCCATCCATTTCGAAGACCTCCTCGCGGCGCCGCGGGTCGCCCGGTCGCTCACCATCGCCTGCGCCGCCCTGGCCGCGGCGATGGCCGCTGGCGCCTTGCTGCTCGCCCTCGCCGGCGCAGCGGGCGGGCAGATCATGCAGGGCGTTTCCCTCGGCGGCGTCGAAGTCGGCGGCATGAGCGAAGCCCAGGCACGGGCCGAAATCCAGCGCTACTGGTCCGCCTACGCCGCAAGGCCCATCGTTCTGCAGGCCCCGGAGGCGCCGCTTTCGGTCACTCCTGCCGAGGCGGGCCTCACCCTCGATATCGAGGGAACCATCGCCCGCGCCAGCGCGATCGGCCGGAACGGGTCGCCGTGGTCGGACTCGCAGGCCCGCGCCCGCGCCCTCCTGCGCGGCGTCGAGGTCCCGCTTGCCTTGAACCTCGATCCCGTTGCCGCGGAGCGCATGCTCGAACGCGTCGCGCCCTCCGTGGTCCGTGGCCCGGTGGACGCGCGGCTCGAGTTCGCCGCTGGCGTCAGCCCCGCCGTGGCCCCCGATGCCCCCGGCATCGCCATCGACGGCGCGGGCACCATGGCGGCTTTTGCCGCCACCGCGAGCCGGATGGAGTCCTACCCGGTTCCCGTCGTCCTCCAGACGCTCCCGGCGGCGGTTACCGCGGCCGTCCTGGTGGCCGCCCGCGAAAACGCCGCTCCCCTCGTCGCCGCACCGCTCGTGCTCCGCGCCGGAGATCAGGCCTGGCACCTTCCCGCCGCTGGCGTCGCCCGCCTGCTCAGCGGCCGCGCTGGCGGCGCACTCGCCATCGACCGGGCGGCCATCGTCGCCGTTGTCCGCTCCATCGCCTCCTCGGTCGATCAGCCGCTGGCCGATGCTTCGGTCTTCGTCGGCGACGACGGCAGGCTCGCCGCGACCCCTGGCGGTTCCGGGCTCGTCATCGACGTCAACGCCTCCGCCGACGCGATCGAGCAGGCCATTCTCGGCGCAGCCGGCGGTGTCGACCTCGCCTTCACCGCCGCCACACCCCGGATTCCCAACGCCATCGCCGAGGCCGCCGCCGAGCGCGGAAACGCCCTGCTGGACGCGGGCATGGCCCTCCGATGGGAGGGTGGCGGCGCGACGCTCGGCCGCAACGACCTGCTCCGGGCGCTCACCATCTCCGTCGATCCCGCCAGCGCCGACCCGTTCACCTTCGGACTCGATCTCGACGCCGTGCGCGACACCCTCTCCGGCATTGCCGGAGACATCGACCAGCCCATGGTCAATGCCCGCTTCCGTCTCGTCGACGGCCAGGTGGTCGCGGCGGTCCCCGACAAGGTCGGCCGCGTGCTCGACGTCGACGCCGGCGCCCGGCAGGTCGTCGCGGCGTTCGGCGCCGGAGAACCCGTCGACCTCGACGTTTCGGTCGAGCGCCCCGTCTGGAGCGCCGCCGATCTCGCCAGCATCACCCTCGGCAATGACATCCTCGGCGAAGGCGGAACCTACTACGGCGAGTCCTCGGAGCCGCGCCGGCGCAACATCGAACTCGCCGGGTCGCTCGTCTCAGGATGGCTCGTGCCGCCGGGCGAGGAGTTCTCCTACGCCCGCACCATCGGCGAAGTCGACGCCGCCGCGGGCTTCGAAACCGGCTTCGGCATCGTCGAGCAGGATGGCGCGTTCGCCACCGCGCCGGTGATTGGAGGCGGCATTTGCCAGGTCTCCACCACGATCTTCCAGGCCGCCTTCTGGGCCGGCCTGCCCATCACCGAACGCTACCAGCACCCCTACTTCCTGCCCTCCTACAGCGGCCCCCCGACCGGCCTGCCAGGGCTCGACGCGATGGTCAACATCGATCCCGTCTGGACCCTCGACATGAAGTTCCGCAACACCACCGGCGACTGGATCGCCGTGATCGTGATTCCCGACGGCCAAAACCTGTGGACCCGCATCGTCGGCGTCGATCCTGGCTGGACCGTCGATGTCACCGAACCTTTGATCACCAACCGGGTCACGCCCGACCCCGAAATGGTCTACGTCGATTCGCCCGAACTCCCCGAAGGCCAGGAAATGGTGATCGAGCGCGCGGCCGACGGCTTCGACGTCTCCCTCACCCGCACCGTCTACGGCGCCTCCGGCGAGGTCATCGATGCCCTTACCCTGGAGAGCAAGTTCACGCCCTCACTCAACCGCACATTGCGCGGCGTCGGGCCTCAGTAGCGCACGCCGCCGGAACCATTCCGCCACTCCTGCCGTCGCTACATTGTGCGCGCGTCCGGCGCGCGCCCCATCGCACTCGCCAATCCGGCATCGAATCAGTGCTCCCTGAAAGGAATCCCGCCCCCATGCCCTCGCATCGCACCGCCCCGGGTGGCCGCGCTGGCTGGTCCCCCAGCCGAAAGGCCCTGGCCGCCGGCGTCCTGGCTGGCCTCGCCGTCGGCGCATGGGCAACGTAGCGCACCCAGCCACCCTCCGCCAACCCCGGCGACCTCCCCGATCCCATCGACTGGTCCCGGGCTCGCGCCATCGCCGTCTCCATGAACCGCGGCAACGCCCTCACCGCCCCCGAACGCGCCCGCCTCGACGAGGAGTATCGCGGCCACGAAACCGCCCGCCGCCTCTGGGAGGGCCCGGAGGTCCTGCCCACTATGGAGGAAATCCGCGACGCTGACCGCTGGCTCGCGCGCATCGACGCCCGCGATCTCGCCCGCTCCCGGTAACCGATTCGACGGCCCGGATCGGCTGCGGCGCGAGGGCGCCCC
>JBJTKE010000680.1:0-5000 GCA_046096285.1 Chloroflexota bacterium | reverse complement strand
GGTCGATGGTCAGGCGCACGGCCGCAGGGGAAGGATCAGATGACAACCACCGGCGCTCACGATGCCCGCGGCCGGACGCCAGGCGCCCCACGCCCGATGGCTGATGCCGGATACCCGGCGCCCGACCCCCGACGCCCGGCGGCCGGCGGCCCCCTCCACCTGATCTTCGACGCCGACGACACCCTCTGGGAAAACAACATCCACTTCGAGCAGGCGATCGAGGAGTTTCTCGATTTCCTGGATCACGGCACGCTGTCGCGGGAGGACGCGCGGGCGGCGCTGGACGAGATCGAGCGGGCCCATCACGGGGCACACGGCTACGGCGCGCGGGCGTTCGCCCGGCACCTGCGGATGACCTACGAGTTGCTGGCCGAGCGGGAGGTGAACGAGCGCGACCTGGAGACGGTGATGGCCTTCGGAGAGCGCATCCTGACCATGCCGGTGGCGCTGATCGCCGGGGTGCAGGAGACGCTGGAGCGCCTCGCCGGAACCCACGATCTCCACCTGATGACGAAGGGGCAGCGCGACGAGCAGATGCGGAAGGTGGAGGAGTCGGGGGTCGCCTCGTGGTTCCGCCACGTCGAGATCGTGCCGGAGAAGCACGAGCAGGCGTACCGCGATCTGGCCGCCACGCTGGCGCTCGACCCGGCGCGGACGTGGATGATCGGCAACAGCCCGCGGTCGGACATCAACCCGGCGCTGGCGGCGGGGCTGAACGCTGTCTACCTCCCCCACCCCGCGACGTGGCGGCTGGAGCGGGAGGATCTACGCGATCCCGGCGGCCCGGGCCGGCTGGTGACGCTGGCGCGGTTCGATGAACTGGTGACGGTGCTGGGCTGGTAGCTGCCTGGGGGCTTGGGGGGTTTGGGGGCTTGTGGCTTGTGGCTTGTGGGCTTGTGGGCTTGTGGGCTTGTGGGCTTGTGGCTTGTGGCTTGTGGGCTTGTGGGCTTGTGGGCTTGTGGGCTTGTGGGCCGCTTCGCCATTCGTCCACGACCCGCCAATGACCCTATAACCCAATAAGCCCATAAGCCCACAAGCCCACAGGCCCATCAGCCCGCTTCTACCCGATGCGCACCAGTGGCGCGCCGGTGTCGATCTCCACGCCTTCCTCCACGAGGACGGCCTCGACCGTGCCCGATTCCTCGGCGGCGACCGGGATTTCCATCTTCATCGATTGCAGCGTGACGACCGGGTCGCCGGCGCTGACGGAATCCCCGACCTTGACATGCACGTTGGCGACGAGGCCCGGAAGGGGGCTCAGGAGTTCGGCCATGTGTTCGCTCCTCTCTTTCCCGCTGGTTCGCTGATCGCTGGTGCTCCGGTTGCCCTGCGCCCTGCGCCCTGCGCCTGCTCCCCGCTCCCCGCGTCCGGGGTGGGCGGTTGCCGCGGGTCGCAGGGCCGCGCGGCGGCGGCGCAAGTTTCCACCATCCCGCCCGCCGGCGGGGGCGCCCGTCTCCGGAACCGGGGATCAGCCCCGGATGGAGGCGATCTGGACCCCCGCCTGCTCGAGTCCGGCGCGGACGGCGCGGGCGATCTCCCCGGAGTTCGGCGCATCGCCATGCACGCAGATGGTGCGGACCTCGAGCGGCAGGTTGTTGCCGGTGATCGAGACCACCTGCCTGCCGGTGGCGAGGCGGACCGCGCGGCGGGCCACCTCGTTCGGATCCCACGCACCCTTGTTGCGCTCGATCACGAGGTTCAGGTTGTCGTCGTAGTTGAGATCGACGTACCCCTCGCGGACGTAGCCGACCCCAGCCTCGGCGGCCATCCTCGGCTGCAGTTCGCCCATGCCGAAGAGCGCCACGCCGTCGCCTAGAGCGGCCACCGCGCGGATGAGGGCGGCGGCGAGGGCCTCGTCCGCCGCGCACATGACGTAGAACGCGCCGTGCGGCTTGACGTGCTGGAGCGTGCCCCCCGCGGCCTCGGCGAAGGCGCGGAGCGCGCCCGCCTGGTACATGGCGTAGTCGTAGATCTCGTCGGGGGTGACGGCCATGCGGCGGCGGCCGAAGCCGAGCAGATCCGGCAGGCCCACGTGGGCCCCGATCCCGACTCCGCGCTCCACGGCCATCGCGACCGTCTCGCGCATCACCTTCGGGTCGCCGCCGTGCCACCCGCAGGCGATGTTCGCCGAGGTGATCACCTCCATCAGTTCGGCGTCGTTGCCGAGGCTCCAGCGTCCGTAGCTCTCGCCCATGTCCGAGTTGAGGTCGATCCTGGTCGTCATCGTTCGCTCCATCGTGAGGCGTGTGGGCTGATGGGCTTATGGGCGTGTGGGCCGCTTCGCCATTCGTCGATGACCCGACCCGACCCGATCCGCCGATAAGCCGACCCGCCGATAAGCCTGCAAGCCCACAAGCCCACAAGCCCGCCCGGTTCAGCCGCGCGTCAGGCTTTCCACGCTGGCCCAGAGGTCGGTGGCGCGGGCCAGGTCGGCGGCCTGCCCGATGCTCAGGTGCCGGAAGCGGATCGTGTCGCGGCCGGGCGCCATCTGGCCCAGTTTCCACATCGCGCCCCACGCCACCCCCGCCGCGCAGACGAACCCGCCCAGCGTCGGCCCGTCCACCCCGAGGATGATCGGTTGGTCGCCGGCGATGTTCACCGCGCCCACCGCGTACCCGTTGTCCAGGATGTTGGACGGGTGGCCCCCCGCCACGCCCCCGCTCTTCCGCGCCCACTGCCACTGGTGGGACTGCAGCCGGTAGCCCATCCGGTTGGAGTTGCGGTCCAGTTTCCAGGTGTTGGAGAAGAAGAAGTCGAAGTCCTCCCACGTCCAGTAGTCCGGGGCGGACTGCGGGCCGGGCACGGCCTCCACCTCCCACTCGGTGGTATAGACCGGGATCAGGTCATGCCGCACCCGGCGGTGGCGGTAGCCCTCGGGGTGGTACGGACCGGTCGGGATCTGGTCGCCCTTCTTCAGCGGCCGCCCCTGGAAGCCGCCGATGCCCCCCGGCACGTAGGTCGATTTGCTGCCGAGGTACTCCGGCACGTCGACCGCGCCGGCGATGGCGAGGTAGCTGCGGAAGCCCCCCCCGTCCACGCTGGAGAGGGCGAGCGTCTGGCCCTTGCCGACCTTGTGGGAGGACCACATCGACATCGGCGTGCCGTCGAGCTTCGGCTGCATGTTGGCGCCGCACAGGGCGATGATCGCGTCGTCGTGGAAGGTGGCCTGGAAGTTGCCGGCGGTGATCTCCAGCCCGGCCGCGCCGGGATCGTTGGCCACCAGGATGTTGGCCAGCCGGTGCGCCACGTTGTCGAACGGACCCGCCGGGCAGATGCCCTGGTCGAGCAGGCCCTCGCGGCCCGGGAAATCCTGGACGGTCGTCTGGATACCGCCTTCGAGCACCTCGAACATGGTCGTCATCCCTCGCAATGCTAGGCGCAGGCTATGGCAGGGGGGTCCGCTCGGCGGCCGCCTGCTGGCGGGCGCGGAAGGCCTCGGTCTCGGGCCGGATCGCTTCCAGCCGGGCGAGATACTGGCCCACGTCCAGCGTCCCCTCGCGGATGTCGTAGACGTAGGAGCCGTCGTACACCCGCTCCCGGATGGCGACCAGTTCGTCGTCGCTGCAGCGGGTGAAGGTGACGCGGTCGCCCGGCTTCATCAGGATCGGGTTCGCCCGGAAGGCCGGGTTGCGCTGCTGCGGGTCATAGATCGGGATGGTGCGCCCGATCAGCTGGTAGCCCCCCGGCGAGGGCACCGGGTAGATCGCGAGGCACGGCCCCGCGATGCCCACCGCCCCCTCCGGCGTGAACGGCCGCGTCGGGTTGTACTTGGGGATCACCACCGCGTAGCGCGGATCCATCGGGAACATGAACGGCAGCCCCGGGAAGAAGCCGTTTGCCGCGTTCCACCACGGGGTCGCCATGAAGGTGCGGACGAACGCCTCCGCGTCCTCCAGCCCGTTGTACATCGCGGCGTACTCGATGTTGTTGCCGTTGATGATGTTCGGCGCATCCTTGCGGATGTACTGCACGTACTTCGCGATGTCGGCGCGGGTCCACTGGTCGTCCACCGCCAGCGGCAGCGTGATCTCGCGGCTCGGGATCTGCAGCCCCTCCACCGGCGGCAGCGAGGCGTAGAGCCGCTCCACCCGCGCGATCAGCGCCATCGGGTCCAGCCTCGTGCTGTCATAGTGGATGAGGATGGAGCGCAGCGCCGGGATGGACTCGTTCATCCCGGCCGGCCGGTTCTGCTTCAGCAGGGTGTTCAGCCCGAGCACCCGGAAACTGAGCGTCAGGTCCAGTTCCATCTCGCCGAATTCGGCCAGCAGGAAGCGGTCGCCGGCCAGCCGGTAGACCGCCTTCGGCCGCCCGTCCTGCGCCGGCGTTTCCGCCAGCACCGCGGCATTGCGCCGAGTTTCGTTCGCCATCGTTTCCCTCCGTCCTGCGAGGTTCGTGGTTCGCGAATCCGTGAGTCCTCGTGCCTGTTGCCCTGCGCCCTGCCCCAAGGGGCAGGGCTACGCCGTCACCGACCCCCGCGGCCCCGCGAAGAGCGCGGCGGTCTCATGCTCCCCCATGCCCGCTCCGAGACCCGCCGCCAGCAGCAGCCGCGCCCGCGTCCCGTTCAGCCCGCGCGCGAAGATGCAGCCCATCTCCGCCAGATCGCGCCCGCCGCCGGGGCCGCCGTACACCGGCAGCGCCGGGCCGGTGAAGCAGCGGGTCGTCATCACCACCGGCACGCCCCGCTCGCGCAGCGCGCCAACCGCCGGGACTGCCTCGCCGGGGATGTGGCCCAGACCCAGCCCCTCGACCACCACCCCGTCCACCCCGGCGTCGAGGCAGGCGCGCAGGAACAGGTCGTCCATCCCGGCCGCCCAGCGGATCAGCATCACCCGCTTGCCGGGGTCCCGCACGTCGATCGCGGGCAGCGGCTCCGGGTCCGCCGAGCGGGCGACGATATCCCCCCACACCGCGCCGATCGGCCCGTGGCCGGGGCTCTGGAAGGTGTTCGGGTTGAAACTGTCGGGCTTGGTCACCCAGCGGGCCGCGTGGACGTGGCTGTT
>JBJTKE010000679.1:0-1036 GCA_046096285.1 Chloroflexota bacterium | reverse complement strand
CCGGCAAGGCGAAGATCGGCGGCGTGGACGTGATCCTCGCGGTCCTCGATTTCAGCTTCCTCGGCGGATCGATGGGCGTCGTCGTGGGCGAAAAACTGGTTCGCGCGGCCGACCGGGCCGGGAGAGCCAGGAGCCCGCTCGTCACCGTCGTGGCCAGCGGCGGGGCGCGGATGCAGGAGGGCCTGCTTTCGCTCATGCAGATGGCAAAGACGGCCGCCGCGGTGAAACGCCTGCACGACCGCGGCGTCCCCTACATCTCGGTGCTGACCAACCCCACCACCGGGGGCGTCTTCGCGTCCTTCGCCAACCTGGGAGATATCACGCTCGCCGAGCCGGGGGCGCTGATCGGATTCGCCGGACCTCGGGTGGCGGAGCAGGCGATCGGCCGCAAGCTTCCGCCTGGAACCCACACCGCCGAGTACCTGCTCGATCACGGCATGATCGACGCCATCGTGCCGAGAACCGCGCTGCGCGGCGTCCTGGCATCGCTGCTCGGTCTCCTGTCCGGACCGTCAGGGCCGTTTCCGGGGGAGCCGCCCGGGGGGGCATCCGGATCCGGCCCCCCGGCCGCTGCGTGGGATCTGGTGCAGGGCGCCCGGTCGCTCGACCGGCCGACCAGCCTCGACTACCTGGATCGCATGATCGACGAGTTTTTCGAACTGCGCGGGGACCGCGTGTCGGGCGACGACCCGGCGGTCATCGCCGGCATCGGAATGCTGGCGGGAAACCCGGTCGCCGTGGTCGCGCTCGAACGCGGCCACGACGCCGAGCGGGAGGCGCGCCACGGCGGCATGGCCCGGCCGGAGGGCTACCGGAAGGCGCAACGGGTCATGCGGCTGGCGGCACGGCTTGGCCTCCCGCTGCTGGCGCTGGTCGACACCCCGGGCGCCTATCCCGGCCCCGAATCCGAGGAGGGCGGCCTGGCCGGTGAACTGGCCGCCTGCATGGCCCTGCTGAGCGATCTGCCGACCCCGACCGTCGCGGCGGACATCGGCGAAGGCGGCAGCGGCGGCGCGCTCGCGCTGGCCGTCGCCGA
>JBJTKE010000678.1:0-6542 GCA_046096285.1 Chloroflexota bacterium | reverse complement strand
GGCTCGACGGCCTGCGCATCGGGTTCCTCACCGATACCCACGTCCGCTCCGCCGCGGATGCCCGGCGCGCTGCGGAGGCGCTGTCAATCCTCGCGGGCTGCGATCTCCTGCTGCTCGGCGGCGATTTCGTCTCCGAAGCCGCCCGGTACGCGCGCCCGCTGCTCGCGGCGCTCGAGCCGGCCGTCCGCGATTGCCCGCTCGGGGTGTTCGCCGTGGTCGGAAATCACGATTTCACGGTGGGAGTGGAGCGGGTCGCCCGCGACCTCGCCGCCTGCGGGGTCGCCGTCCTCCGTGACGCCAACACCGCGCTCGACTGGAACGGCCAGCGGTTCTGGGTGGCGGGATTCGAGGAAAGCCTGCTGGCGGGGGCCGATGTCGAGCGCGCGATGTCCGGCATCCCGCCCGGCGCGTTCACCGTCGCGGTCTGGCACGAACCGGACTGGGCTGACGCCGCCGCCGCCGCCGGGGCCTCCCTGCAACTCTCGGGCCACACCCATGGCGGGCAGGTCCGGTTGCCGTTCGTCGGTGCGGTCGCCGTGCCGGAGGGTGGCAAACGCTGGGTTGCGGGCTGGCACTGCGTCGAGGGGATGCCGCTCTACGTCTCGCGTGGACTCGGGACCTACCGGCCCCCGGTGCGGTTCCGCTGTTCGCCGGAGGTGACGGTCCTCACCCTGCGGGCCGGCGACGGCCCGGCTTGCGCGGTCTTCCGACCGGTGCCATCCTCCCGCCTGGTTCAGGGGGCGTAGCAGCGGGAAGGAAGGACGGCGGGTGGCGAATCGGACGCTTCGGGTCGGGGTCATCGGCTGCGGCATTGGCCTCCTGCACCTCGAAGGCATGAAGCACGAACCGCGCGTGGAGGTCGTCGCCCTCGCCGGGCTCGACACCGACCGCTGCGCCGACCTCCAGGAGCGGTTCGGCGTGCCCCGCCGCTATCGCGACTACCAGGAGATGCTCGCGCAGGACGACATCGACGCGGTCACCGTCGCCGTGCCGAATCACCTGCACGCGGAGGTGGCCATTGCCGCCCTCGCCGCGGGCAAGCATGTGCTCGTCGAGAAACCGCTGGCGCAGAATTCGGCCGAGGGCGAGCGCATGGTCGCCGCCGCGAGGCAGGCGGGCCTGCAACTCGGCATCATCTTCAACCGCCGCGGCCGCCACGATGCCCAGATGGTCCGCCGGGAGGTGGAGCGCGGCGCGCGTGGGCGCATCTACCACGCCAAGGCCTGGTGGATGCGCCGGTCGGGCAGTCCCGGCCTCGGCACCTGGTTCACCCGGAAGGACCAGTCCGGCGGGGGCCCGCTGATCGACCTCGGCGTCCACGTGCTCGACATGGCCCTGTGGATCATGGGCAATCCCCGCGCGGTCGCGGTCTCCGCCGCCGCCCGCAACGAACTCGGAACCCGGGGCAAGGGGGAGTGGCTCGGCGGCCGGGGCCGCTCCGGCGATGCGCGCGGCCCGTTCGACGTCGAGGACTTCGCGACCGCCCTGATCCGGTTCGAGGACGGCGCAACCCTCTCGCTCGACACCACCTGGGCCGGATACACCCGCCATTCCGACGATTTCGGTGCGCTGTTCATGGGAGACTCCGGCGGCGCGGAGATCGACGTTCACGACTACGCGGAAACGGGCACCCTGCGGTTCTTCACCGACGTCGACGGCATGCCCGCCGTGGTCGAGCCGAGGTTGCTGGCCCGGCACGGTCATGGCGAGATCATCAGCGGATTCGTCAATGCCGTCCTCGATGGCCGGCCCGTCTCGCCCAGCGGCGAAGAGGGACTCGACCGGGTGCGGCTGATCGAGGCCATCTACCGCTCGGCGGAACTTGGCCGGGAAGTCACCCTCGGCGACGCCCCCGGAACGTGAGAAAGGCGGAACCCATGACTCCTTTGCGCGTGACGATCTGGAACGAGTACCGCCACGAGCGGGAGAACCCGGTGTACGCGGCGCTCTATCCCGCGGGCATCCACGGGGCGATCGCCGAGGGATTCCGCGGAGACTCCCGCTTCTCGCTTCGCGTCGCCACCCTCGACGAACCCGAGCACGGCCTGACCGAGGACGTGCTCGAGACCACCGACGTGCTTGTGTGGTGGGGGCACAAGGCCCACGCCGAGGTCGACGACGCCATCGTCGCCCGGGTGCACCAGCGGGTGCTGGGCGGGATGGGGTTGGTCGTCCTCCACTCCGGGCACCACTCGAAGCTGTTCCGTCGGCTGATGGGCACCACCTGCGACCTGAAGTGGCGCGAGGCGGAGGACGTCGAGCGTCTCTGGGTCGTCGATCCCGGCCACCCCATCGTCGAGGGCATCGGCGACTACATCGAGTTGCCCGCCGAGGAGATGTACGGGGAGCATTTCGACATTCCCGCCCCCGCCACGCTGGTGTTCATCAGTTGGTTCACCGGCGGCGAGGTGTTTCGCTCCGGGTGCTGCTGGACGCGCGGCGCGGGCAAGATCTTCTACTTCCGTCCCGGCCACGAGAGCTACCCGACCTACCACCACCCCGACGTGCGCCGGGTGATCGTGAACGCGGCGGCCTGGGCCGCTCCGGCGGGCCGCCCGGCCCCGGTCCGCGGCCACTACCTGCCCGCCAACGACCGGCCGCGGGAGGTCTGACATGAGCCTGGTGCGCCACGTCGACGCGATCGTGCTCGGCGGCGGCACGATGGGCAGCGCCGCGGCATGGGAACTCGGCAAGCGCGGACGCTCGGCCATCGTCCTCGAGCAGTTCGGGCACGTCCACGACCTCGGCGCGCATGGCGGCGAGACCCGGGTGTTCCGGCAGGTGTATGCGGAGTCGCCGGACTACGTGCCACTCGTCCGCCGCGCCGACGAACTCTGGATGGACCTCGAAGCCGAGAGCGGTCAGCGCATTCTCGAACGATGCGGCGGGCTCGAAATGTCCGCCCCCGGGCATTCCCATGCCTCAGCCGCCCGGGTCAGCGCCGACGAGCACGGCATTCCCTACGAGTGGATCGACGCCGCCGAGGGCAGGCGCCGCTGGCCGATGATCGCCTTCCCGGACGGCTGGGACGTCATGTTCAGCCCGGTCTCGGGATTCCTGAGGACCGCCCCGGCGCTGCGCTCGATGATGGCGGGCGCCGTCGCGCGGGGGGTCGAGTTGCGGCAGCACGAACCCGTGCTGGACTGGGGCGAGGACCGCGGCGCGGCGTGGGTGGAGACCGCGGCCGGCCGCTACGCCGCCGACCGGCTTTACATCACCGCGGGCCCGTGGGTGGCGAAGACGCTCGTCCGCCTCGGGCTGCCGCTCCACGTCCGCCGCAAGACGCTCTGGTGGCTCGGGGTGCGCGATCCCGGCCGCTTCGATCCCGCCCGGTTCCCGGTCTTCATCTCCCAGTTCGAGCGCACCGAGGTCTACGGGTTTCCGGTGATCGACGCGAGCGGCCTGAAGGTGGCCGACCACAGCGGCGGCGCCCCCTGCGATCCCGACACCGTCGACCGCACGGCGCGGAACGAGGAGGCCGGCTACATCGTCGAGGCCGCCCGTCGCCTGTTCCCCGATGTGACCGGCGAGATCAGGAAGTCCGCCGTCTGCCTCTATGCGATGACGCCCGACACCCACTTCATCATCGACCGAATGCCGGGCAGCGACCGGGTCGTCATCGGCGGCGGCTTCTCCGGCCACGGCTTCAAGTTCGCCCCGGCCGTCGGCGAGGCGCTCGTCGACCTGGGCGAACGCCCGGGAGCGCGCCCGATCCCGATCCTCTCGATCGGCAGGCAGGCTCTCGCCGGTTGATGAAACCCGGCCCGGAGGGTGCGCCGGGTTGCCGGGCGCAGGGGCCGCAGGGAGGGCAGGTCAGGAACCGATCGAGCGCAGGGTTCCATCCGGGTTGCGTGGGTCCGCCGCCGCCGGCCAACCCCCGCGGGCCGCCGCCCAGGCCCCGACGATCGCCTTCAGCCGGTCGTCCCGCATGATGAAGCCGACGGCGGACGTCTTGCGGGCGCTGCCGCTGTCGGTCAGGTCCGCGAGGCCCTCCCGCAGGTCGCGGATGAAGGCCTTCTGCTGCGCGGCATCGAAATGCTGGGTAAACGGAAACATCCGCCAGTCCCGCGTCTGCAGGTAGGCGATCACCCGGTCGGCCAGGCGGTGATCGTAATTCGGCTCGGGGTCGAACTGGGCCACGTCGTGGTTCCTCCTCATCGGTTCCAATCGCCGCAATTCTACATTCCCCGGGCGGCGGGATTCGCCGGAGCGGCGTAGTTCGCCCATACTCAGGGAGGGAACAGGTCGCCGCACGCACGGAGCGCCGCCGCATGGGCCGTCACGATCACCTCGTCACCGACGTCACGCTCGACAACGGGCTGAAAGTTCTCCTGCGCGAGGATCGCGCCGCGCCGTTGATCAGTTTCTGGGTCTTCTACCGGGTGGGCAGCCGCAACGAGACGCCCGGGCTCACTGGCATCTCCCACTGGGTCGAGCACATGCAGTTCAAGGGCACCCCGACCCTCGCCAAGGGGCAGATTTTCCGGGACGTGTCGCGCCACGGGGGCACGCTCAACGCCCTCACCTCGAATGACTGGACGGCCTACTTCGAATCCCTGCCCGCCGACCGAATCGACCTCTCGCTCGCCATCGAATCCGACCGCATGGTCAATTCGCTCTACGATCCGGCAGAGACCGAGTCCGAGCGCACGGTCATCCTCTCCGAGCGGCAGGGCGGGCGGAACAATCCCGGATACCTGCTGTACGAGGAGGTGCTGGGAACGGCGTTTCGCGCCCATCCCTACGGACACATGGTCATCGGCCACGAGGCCGACCTGAAGTCCATCACCCGTGACGATCTCTACCGGCACTATCGCGGCCACTACCTCCCCAACAACGCCTTCATCGTCGCGGTCGGCGACTTCTCGGCCAGCGAGATGCTCGGCCGGGTCGAGCGCGCGTTCGGCGGCATCCCGGCCGGGCCCGATCCCGGGCGGGTGCGCGCGGTCGTACCGGAGCAGTTGGCCGTGCGCCGGGTGGTCATGCGCCACCCGGCAGCCACAGCCTACGTGCGGGTTGCCTACCCCGCCCCGGAGGCCCGCCATCCCGACGTTCCGGCGTTGCTGGTCGCCGACGCGATCCTTTCAGGCGGCAAAGGCATGGGGTTTGGCGGCGGCGGCGGCATGGGGCGCTCGTCGCGCCTGTACCGGTCGCTCGTTTACGGTTGCCTCGCCCGTTCGGCGGGCAGCGACATGGGGCTGCATCTCGACCCGCACCTGTTCCAGTTCGGTGCGACCGTCCTCCCGGGCGGCGACCCCGCCGAGGTCGAGGAGGCCCTCCACACCGAGGTGCGCCTCCTCCAGGACGCTCCGCCCTCCGCCTCGGAACTGGCGCGGGCGATCAAGCAGGTCAAGGCCCAGAACGTGTACTCCGCCGAGGGCGTCACCAACCAGGCGTTCTGGCTTGGCCTGATGGAAATCGTCGACAGCCACGAACGCGCCGCCCGGTTCGTCGATGACCTCGAGGCGGTGACTCCCGAGGCCGTCAGCGAGGCGGCGCGCGCCTGGCTGAAGCCGGAGCGGCGTACCGTGGGCTGGCTCGTTCCCAGCGCGGAGGGCGGCGGCGAGGACGCCGCCCCGCCCGCCGCCGCCTGGCGGGTGTGGGGACTGGGCGGGCCGGTCGATGGCGGC
Source organism: Chloroflexota bacterium (assembly GCA_046096285.1). GTDB lineage: Bacteria > Chloroflexota > Chloroflexia > Thermomicrobiales > UBA6265 > CADCWF01. Next base: position 912 of record JBJTKE010000678.1, on the reverse strand, counting down.
CGCCCTCCGTTCTCGCGTGCCGAACTCGGCAACGGCATCGCGGTGGTCGGGCAGGCGCATCCCGGCGATCCGAGCGTGTCGGTGCGCATCCGGCTCGCGGCGGGGGCCCTGTCCGACCCCCAGGGCGGCGAGGGCACCGCCGTGCTGACCGCCCGCTCCCTGATGCGCGGCGCCGGCGGCAAGACCTACGAGCAAATCAACGACGAAACTGACAGCCTCGGGGCCGGGAGCGGGGTGGACGCCAGCAGGCAGTGGGTCGATGCGGGCTTCCGATGCCTGTCCGAAGACCTGCCTGCGCTGCTGGCGCTCGCGGCGCTGGTGCTGCGGAGCCCGGAGTTCCCCGAGGAGGAGGTCGAGAAGGTTCGCAAGGAGTTGCTGACCGGCATCCGGGAATCGGAGCAGAACACCCGGTCCGTGGCCGATCGCGGCCTGCGCAGCCTGCTCTTCCCCCCGCCGCACCTGCTCGGACGGCGCACGGCCGGAGACCTCGACACCGTTCCCGCCATCCCGCGTGATGCCCTCGCCGCCTACCACCAGCGCATGTTCGGGCCGCGCGGCGCGACGGTCGCGATCGTCGGCGGGATCGACGATTTCGCGACCGCCGTCGACGCCATCGATCGCGCCTTCGGGGACTGGCAGCCGCAGCCCGGTTCGCCGCCGGATGCGCCGCCCCCGCCCAACGCCGCCGGGGGGTCGGCGCGGTCCGCTCTCCCGGGCAAAAGCCAGGCCGATCTCTCCCTCGGCCTGCCGACCATTCCGCGGTCCCACCCGGACTACTACGCGCTCGACATGGCGAACCTGATTCTCGGGCGTCTCGGGCTGATGGGCAGGCTCGGGGCCAACGTGCGCGACCTGCAGGGGCTCGCCTACGACGGAGCAAGTTCGCTGGAGCCGGGGTTGGAGGGCAGCGTC
>JBJTKE010000677.1:0-2437 GCA_046096285.1 Chloroflexota bacterium | reverse complement strand
TCTTGCCGAGTTCGATGTCGCAGATGCCGGTGCAGCACTGCTTGTCGTTCGTGCAGCGGTTGTCCTTGCGGGAGCCGTCGCCGCAGGGGCCGGCGGCGTCCGCGCCGGAGTCGCCGGGGCGGTCGGAGCGGCGCTTGCGGGAGGCGAGTGCGCCGGAGGCGGCGGTGCTGGCGGCAGCGCCGAAGAGCGCGGCGAGAGCGCCGCGGCGGGTGGCGGCTGCGCCGAAGAGGCGGGAGAGGCGGTCGAAGGTGCGGCTGTCCATGCTCGCTCCGTCCTCTTGCCGGGCCGGGCCCACCCGGTCCAGCACGGGCGCCGGGCCAACCGGCCCGCCGCGCCCGCGCCCACGCCCGCGCCGGGGATGATACCGCCGCGTTATGCCACGCAGTCGCTGGCGACGCTGCCGACGCAGTTGTCCGGGTTGTTTTCGGTGATGCCCTCGGCGCTAATGACAATCACCCCGTTGGAATCGTTGTCGGAGTAGACGCCGCCGCCCGCGCCGGGGAGGCCGTCGCCCGCGACATTCCCGGTGATGATGGACATGTCTTCCATCTCGACGCTCGCGGCGTAGCCGGTCGCATCGTCGGTGAAGTCGAGGTAGACGCCGCCGCCGGTCTCGCTGGCGATGTTGTCGCGGATCGCCGCGTTGTCTTCCATTGTCAGCCGGGTGCCGTCGAGATACAGACCCGCGCCGTTGGCGGCAGTGTTGCCGCTGATCGTCGCGTCGTCTCCCATGCCTGCGCCGAAGTCGGATCCGCCGTCGAAGGGGCCGATCACGATCGCGCCGCCGCCGGAGACCCCGGCCGAGTTGCCGGTGATGACGCTCTCGCCCAGCAGGTAGAGCGGAACGCCCTGAAGGAATGCGCCGCCGCCTGCCGCATCGGCGCTATTGGCGTCGACGCTGGCATTTTCCGTGAGATAGAGGCCACCGAGCGGGATGTAGGGCCCGTCGACGATGCTCACGCCCCCGCCGAGGAAGGCGGTGTTGCGGGAGATGCGGGCATTGCCGCCAATTCCGATGCTGTACGGGAACGAGCTGCCGCCGGTGAAGAGCAGCGCCGGCAGGAGCATGATGCCGCCGCCCTGCACGTCGGCGATGTTGCGGTCGATGCGGGAGTCATCGTCCATCACCACCAGTCCGTTGACCCCGAAGATGCCGCCGCCGCCGTAATCCGTGCGGATGACGGGGCCCTGCGGTTGCACGAGTTCGCGCGGGGCGGTGGTGCTGGTCACCTGGTTGTCCTTGATGGTCGCGGCGTGGAACATGAAGACAACCGGGAACAGCGGGGCGTCAGGAATGAGGCTGATCGGCAGGCCCTCGAAGCTGGCGAAGATGCCGCCGCCGAACCAGGTGGCGCTGTTGTTCTGGATGCTCGACTGGTCGACGAGGTACACGAATGCCGGCGTGGGGTTGTAGTCGGACGGGGTGATGCGGGAACCCTCGGAGCGGAGCCATTCGGGCAGCCGTCGTTCGAGCCCGGCGAACGGAGAGCGCTCGAGGGCCGCCTTGCCGCCGGATTGCTGCAGCAGGCCGGGGTCGATTGAGCCGCCAGTGATCTCCTGCTCCGAGCCGAGCATGAGGCCGCCGCCATACGGCCACGCGGCGTTGCGGATCACCGTGTTGCGGAAGAGCGCGACCATGCCGACGAGGACGTGAATGCCGCCCCCCCACTGGTCGTTGTCGGGGTCGTTGCGCCCGTCGACGATGATGTCGATCAGTCCGAGCATGATGAGACCGTGACTGGAGATCGTCCGGGAGTTGTAGGAGGCGTTGCGAAGGATCACCTCCGTGCCCTTGCAGGCGCGCAGGGTCAGGTTCTTGTCGATGACCAGGTCCTCGACGTAGGTGCCGGGGCCGATGTCGATGACGGCGTTGGGGCTGGCGTTGGTGATGGCCGCCTGGACGGTCGAGTAGGTGCAGCCGCTCTTGCAGACGATCGGGGTGCAGGCAGTGATGCAGGCTTCATGGGAGCAGGCGATGCAGACCCGGTTTTCGCAGTCGCGGGAGCGGCAGTCCATGTCGCCGGTGCAGCGGGCCTTGCGCGGGAGCAGGCAGTACGTTCCCTCGGGATCGTCGAATTCGTAGGATTCGCAGGCCGCGTCCTCGTTCTCGCAGGAGTCGAAACCCTCGATGCAGGCCTCGCCGGTCTTGACGGTCTTCGGGGTGGCGCAAGCGCCTTCGCGGCAGACGGCTCCGGAGCAGCACTGCCCGTCGGAGGAGCAGGTCTGGCCGTCGGTGACGCAGAGGGCGCACGCGCCGTTGTAGCAGCCGAGGCCGGCGCAGCAGTCGGCGTTGGCGGAGCAGGTCTTGCCGTCGGCCACGCAGGGGGCGCAGGCGCCGTTGAAGCAGGCGAGGCCGGAGCAGCAGTCGCTGCTGGCGGAGCAGGACTGGTCATTGGCGCGGCAGGCCTGGCAGACGGCGCCGATGCAGAGGTTGCCG
>JBJTKE010000676.1:0-2480 GCA_046096285.1 Chloroflexota bacterium | reverse complement strand
GATCTCCAGCGGGATCGGCTCCGGCACGATCTCCTCCGGCTCCGGCTCCGGGATCGTTACCATCACCACCTGGCCGGGGGTCATCCGGAACTTCGGCTTCCGCTGCAGGCCGTCGACCAGCACGTGCCCGTCCTCGATCAGCTTCTGGACGAAGCCCCGGCTGTGATCCGGCAACGCAGCGGCAACGAAGACGTCGAGCCGGGCGTTGCGGTCTCCGCCCTCCGGCCTCAGTTCGATGGCCTCCCCGCCATCGCCGTCTTCGGGATCGAGGGGCTCGTCCGCGAAGTCGTCCCTTTCCTGGCTGCCAGCGAGTCCTTGCCCCAGGTCTCCTGCGGTTGGCTCACGCATCCTGCTGCTCCATCGCCCCGGTGGGGCCTTCCTGCCGCAGCAGGGCATCCAGCGCCAGCACCGCCACACCGCCGCAAATGGCGGCATCGGCGACGTTGAAGTTGGGCCATGCCCCGATGGACACGAAATCGATCACGAATCCGAGCCTCGCCCGGTCGATCAGGTTCGACGCCGCGCCGCCGAGCGCCAGGCCGGCCCCCACCGCAACCGTCCGGGAGGGCCCCAACCGGGCCACGTAGGCCAGCAATCCCGCGGCGATCACCCCGGCGAGGGCCGCCGCGATCCCCGGCGCAGCGGCCAGCAACCCGAACGCGATGCCCCGGTTCTCGGCGTACTCGAGTGCGAGCCAGTCCGGACCCAGCCGGTAGATCCCGGTGGCCGCTCCAGGGCCGAGCCCGGCCACGATCTCCGCCTTCGTCCACTGGTCGATCGCCGCCACGGCGACGGCGACGCCCACCAGCATCGCCCAGCCGCGAGCCCCGGGTCCCATTCCTGGCTAGCGCCCGCCCCGGATCGCCAGTTCGCGCTCGTACATCGCCTGGCAGTCGAGACAGAACATTACGTACGGGAAGGCCTCGAGCCGCTCCTCGCGGATCTGCTGGCCGCAGCGCTCGCACGTCCCGTAGGTTCCCTCATCCATGCGCTCGAGCGCGGCGTTGATCTGGCGGACCATGGCCTGCATGTCGTCGGTAATGATGGTCAGCCGCTCGGCCTCGGTCATGCTCGAGCCGTCCTCGGCGATGTGGTTGCCGAGACCGCCGTTCTCGTCTCCTTGCTCCTCGCCGATGGACTTGATCTCGCGCGCCATGAACGAGACGTCCTGCTCGATCTCGGCCCGCCGGTCCTCGAGCGACTTCCGGAGTTTCGCCAGCGTTTTCGCTTCCATCGCCGTGGTTCCTCGCCGCATCCGGTTGAATCGTGCGCCGTCCGTGATCCCGGCGCGTCCCCCATGGCCGATGGTAGCACAGCCCTTTTTTCCATCCGCTGGCCGGTCACCCTATACTCTGGTGCAAGGCCGGACCCTGGCGAAAGGACCCTGTCGTGAGCGCAACCCGGAAACGAACCTCGCCGCTGCGCCTGCTCATCGCATCGCCGGCGGCGGCACCGGCGGCCACGTCCTGCCCGCCCTCGCGGTCGTCGAGGAACTGCGCGGCCGCGACCTGCCCCTCCAGTTGCAGTGGGTCGGCAGCCACGCCGGCGTCGAGCAGGAGTCCGCCGAGCGCGCCGGCATCCCCTTCGCGGCCGTCCAGACCGGCAAACTCCGCCGCTATCCGTCCATGCGCACGGTCACCGACGCCGGCCGCATCCCCGTCGGCCTGCTCCAGGCCCGCCGCGCCCTCACGGCCTTCCGGCCGGATGTCGTGCTCAGCACCGGCGGTTTCGTCTCCGTCCCCACCGTGCTTGCCGCCAAGGGCATCGCGCCGGTGGTCACCCACGAGCAGACTGCCATTCTCGGCCTCGCCACCCGGATCGACGCTCGCGCCGCCGACGTGCTCGCCGTCTCCTGGGACGCCACCGGCGAGGCCGCCCGCAAGATTCACCATCGCGTCGTCGTCACCGGAAACCCGGTCCGCGCGTCGTTGCGGGAGGGCGTCGCCGCCCGCGGGTTCGCCGCCTTCGGCTTTGACCCCACGATGCCGCTCGTCTATGTCACCGGCGGCGCCCGCGGCGCGAGTCCGATCAACAGCAGGATCGCCGCGCTGCTTCCCGGTCTGCTCGAATCGTGCCAGGTCCTGCACCAGACCGGCCCGGAGAGCGCCAACAGCGATCTCGCCGATCTTCGCGAGCAGCAGAGCCGCTGGCCGGAGCATCTCCGCCGCCGCTACCACGCCGTGGACTTCATCCGCGACGAACTCGCCGACGTCTACGCCGCCGCCAGCATCGTGATCGGCCGGTCGGGCGCCGGAACCGTCGCCGAACTCTCGGTGCTCGGCGTGCCCGCCATCCTGATCCCGCTGCCGGGCGCGGGCGGCGACGAGCAGACCGTCAACGCCCGCCTGCTGGCCGAGGCTGGCGCGGCCATCCTGCTTCCGCAGGATCAGGCCACTCCGGAGCGACTCGGCAAGGCCCTCGCCGCGCTTCTCGCCGATCCCGAGCGGCGAAGCCGGATGTCCGCCATCGGCCGTCGCCTC
>JBJTKE010000675.1:0-3998 GCA_046096285.1 Chloroflexota bacterium | reverse complement strand
CAGGCCCTGAAATCTGCCCGCGCAGTTGCCGCGGGGCTTGATCGCGACACCGTATGCGCCGCTCTCCGCGCTGCTGCCGCGGGCGCGGGCCGTCATCCACCAGGGGGGCATCGGCACCCTTGCGCAGGCGATGCGGTCCGGGCAACCGTCCCTCATCGTTCCTTTCGCCCACGACCAGCCCGACAACGCGGCGCGGCCGTGGATGCCGTGAAGGCCCGGCGGCGCTGGAAAGCCTGCTGGGAGATTCGGCGCTGACGAGGCGGGCCCGGGAGACCGGCGACATCGTGCGCCTCGAGGACGGAGCGCGGGTTGCCGCCGATGCCGTGGAGGCCGCTACCGCGACTCGCCGGTAACCGGTCGGTAACCGGCAGCATGGTAGACTCGGTCCGTCCGGACGGCGATTCCGTCCGCCAGAAAGCGTGATGCTTGAGCGGAATCCTGCCCGCCGGGGCCGTCCGTCGGGGCGGCGTCGGGGCAGCGCAGCGAGGGAATGTCGCGAGCCGTTTTCGGCCTGCTGCTCGTCGGAGCGGCCATCCTGCAGGCGTCGGTGCTGCCGAAAGTCGGGATGCTGGTCGTGATGCCCGACATCGTGCTCGTGCTGGTGCTCGTCCGGACGGCCCAGTGCGGCGTGGCTGAGGGCATCCTCTGGAGCATTGCCGGAGGTCTGGTGCTGGACGCCCTGGCCCTTGACCCGCTCGGGACCAACGGGCTTGCGCTGCTGCCGGTGGTGCTGGCGGGGGCGGTGGCCCGGAAGCGATTTTTCCTCAGCGGGGTGCTCTTCCCGATGCTGCTGGCAGTGGTCGCGACGGTGGCTCACGTGTTCACGCTGATGCTGGTGCGGATGTTCGGCGGCGAGGCTGCGGGAACGCTCGCGATGGCCGCGCCGTCGATGCTGTTGCAGGGACTGCTCAACGCGATGTTGGTGCCCGTCCTGTGGCCGGTCGTTGGATGGCTGGGCCCCGGCCGCGGGGAAAGGATGGCCTGATGCCTCGCCGCAAACGGATGGTCTACGACCCGCCACACCAGCGAAAGCCCGGGCAGAACCGCAAGAGCGGAGCGCCCCCGCGGGCGGAGCAAGCGTTCCTCAGCAGGCGGGTGCTGATCGCCCGGGCGGTGGTGATTGCGGGCTTCGCAACGCTGGCGGCGCGGCTCGGGTTCATGCAACTGCTGGAGGGCGCGAAGTGGCGGCGGGCGGCCGCCAACAACATCCGGCGCGGCGAGTCGATCGACGCCACGCGCGGGTTGGTTTTCGACGCCCGCAACCGGGAACTGGCCGTCAACCGGCAGACCTGGGAGGTCCGCGTTTACCCGCAGGACCTGCCGGATGCGAGGGAGCAGCCGGAGGTCCGGGCCCGGGTCGTGGATCACCTGATCAACGCCCTGAACATGCCGGAAGCGCTCGTGCTCGATCCGAAGGACGTCCCGCTCGGGGCCGAGGCCACGGTGTACGCGCGCACCGCCCAGTTGCTCGGCAAGGTGCTCACGGTGGAGCCCACTGAGCAGACCGTGCAGTACCCGTTTTTCCGGACACCGGGAACCATCGTCCGGGTGAACGGCAAGGACCTGCTCGTCTTCATCTACCCGGATGTGACCAAGCGGAAGTCGGACTCGGCCCGCATCTCGACGGATGGCAGGCTGGTGGCCGGGCAGGAGGTGGCGTGGCCGTCGGAACCGTCGTTCGCCACCGGCGGCAACGTGCTGACGGTGCTGCTGGGCGGGGATCCGCGGCTCGCCGGCCGGGTGAGCCGGGCCATCGACGGGCTGAGCGGCTCGGCCGGGACCGAGGCGGTGGTGGAGGCGTTGCGGGGCGACGCGCTGCGGGCCTGGACCAGCTACATCGAGAGCGAGAAGGCGATCCACTACCTGGTCAGGCTGGAGGACGACCTCACCACCGACCAGGCCGCCCTGTGCCGCGCTCACCTGAATGAACTGCCCGGCGTCAAGGTCATGAACCGGCTTGAGTACCTGCTCTCCAACGGGCGCACGATGGACCGGATCACCGTCAAGACCGGGGTGCCGCGGGAGGTGGCGCTCAAGCTGGAGGCCAACAAGGCGCTGCTGCCCGGGGTCGAACTGGACGGCGGGGTGCTGAGCCGCCACTACCCGGGCGGCGAGGCGATGTCCCACATCCTCGGGTACGTCGGCAAGATCAGCCAGCGCGAGTTGGCGGCCCCGACCTCCATCTCCGAGGATGGGTTCTCCGGCTACGAGCCCGACGACTATATCGGCAAGGATGGTCTGGAGTTGACGCTCGAGCGCGTGCTGCGGGGCAGGCGCGGCAAGCAGATCGTCGAGATGGACCAGAGCGGGGCGGCCTGGAACGTCGTTCCTGGCTCGGTGATCGAGCCCGTGCCCGGCCGCAACATCAAGCTGACCATCGACCTCGAGTTCCAGCGGGCGGTTGCCGAGATCCTGCGCAACGGGATCGCCTACTCCAACGCGGACCGGCAGGCCATTCGCGAGGTCAACCCCGACTTCACGATCAAGAAGTTCTCGGGCGCGGGCGCGGTCGTGGCCATTGCGCCGAAAACCGGCGAGGTGCTCTCGATGGTGAGCTACCCGCTGTACGACAACCAGTTGTTCGTCGACGGCATCTCGCAGCGCAAGTACGAGGAGTACGTCTCCGATGAGGCCAACAAGCCGCTGATCGACCGGGCGCTGCGCGGCGAGTACCCGCCCGGCTCGACGCTCAAGCCGTTCGTGGCGGCGGCGGGACTGCAGGAGAAGAAGTTCACCACCGGCACGTCGTACTACTGCGCCGGGGCGATCCGGGTGCCGTTCGCCTGGAACCTGGCGGACGGCAACAACCACCCCTGCTGGATCTGGCGGGCCGGCGGCCACGACGCCGTGGACGTGCTGCGCGCCATCGAGGTTTCCTGCGACGTGTTCTTCTACAACGCCGGGGCGCCACGCCAGCCGATGGACGAGGGCCGAACCGACTTCCTGCATTACCGTGACATGGACATGCGGACGATGCAACTCGGGGAGAAGCACTATTTCGAGGGGCTCGGCATCCAGTTGATGAAGAAGCACCTGGCCGAGAACTTCAGCTTCGGCGCGCCGACCGGCATCGATCTGCCCTCAGAGGCGCCCGGCGTCGTGCCCGATCCCGAATGGCTGGCCCTCACCTACCCTGGCGATGGCTGGTCGGTCGGCGCGACCATCAACGCCTCCATCGGCCAGGGCTATTTCCTCTCGACCCCGCTGCAGCTTGCGCTCAACACCGCCGCCATCGCCAACGGGGGCAAGATCCTGAAGCCGCGGCTGGTGCGCGAGGAGTTCGACGACGACCGCTCGCTGGTTGACCGCCCCGGTCCGGAAGTGCGCCGGGCACTGGATTTCGATCCGGAATGGCTCGATGTCGTGCGGGAGGGCATGCGGCTCGTCGTCCACGGGGCGAACGGCACCGCCCGCCGCAATATCGACGGGTCGTCCAAGTGGGCGATGACCAACCCGGAGGACGAGCGCGAGATTCTCGTCGCCGGCAAGACCGGAACCGCGGAAATCGGTGTGCCCGACGAGAACGGCATCTACGAGCGGCAGCACGCGTGGTTCACCTGCTTCGCGCCGTACGATGACCCCGAGATCGCCGTGGCGGTGCTGGTCGAGGATGCGGGCGAGGGTTCCGCCTATGCGGTGCCGGTGGCGGACCGGGTGGTGCGGGCCTTCTTCGAGTTGAACGGCAGGCGGCCGCGCGGCCTGGTGCTGCAGGAGCGCGTCGACGTGATGGATCCTGAGGCGACGATGCTCGCGCCGACCTCCGCCTTCCCCGCGCCGGGCCAGTTCGCGGTGCCGGGCGTCCAGGGGCTCGACTGATGACCCTTTTCGAACCGGGCGGACTGGCCCTCCATCACATCGCGGTCGTGGTCGCCGATCTGGACGCCGCCACCGGCCGCTACGCCGCGCTGGGCTTTGCCGGCGCCGAGCGGTCGGTGATCCCGGAGCAGGGAGTGGAGATCGTCACCTTTCCCGCGGGGCCCGGGTGGGTGGAGTTGATC
>JBJTKE010000674.1:0-2409 GCA_046096285.1 Chloroflexota bacterium | reverse complement strand
CACGAGGTTCTGGGCCGAATCGCTGCGGCTGCCGCCTGATCTGGTGACCCCTGACACCGATCTGTTCGCCAACGGCGCCGACTCGATGGAAATGGTCTTCCTCGAATCCCGCATCGAGGCGATGCTCAACGTCGCGCTCCCCGATTCCGCCCTGATCGAGGCACCCACCCCCGCCGAAATGGCCGAGGTGGTCCAGGAATGCCGCCTCAAGCCCGTCCCGTTCAGCGGCCCCCTCCGCGACGCGCAGACGACCTGGTTTCCCGGCGGCGACCCCGGCGTTCCGCCCCTGTTCGCCGCCCTCGTCAACGGCCCGTCCGAGACCGCCTGGCTCTCCCGCCACATCGCCGGGCCACGGGCCATCGCCGCCATCAAGAACCGGCACCCCCTGCCCACCGACCCCGCGCTCCTCGACGCCTGGTTCGACGATCACTGCGAGGCCAGCGTTCGCCGCATCCTCGAGATCGACCCCGTCGGACCCTGGCGCCTCATGAGCGTCTGCGGCATCGCCCCGTTCTTCTGGGAGGTCGCTCGCAGGCTCTCACGCTCCGGCGATCCGTCGCTCCTCCTGATCGACCCCTGGTTCCGCGATCCCGGCACGCCGCCGCCTGCGAGGCACACCGAATCCGTGCATTTCTTCCTCGGCAGCCGCGCCGCCCAGCCCGCGGACTTCGACCTCACCCTCCTGCTCACCCCCAGTTGGGTGCATCGCCCGCTCGCCGAGCGGTACGCCGCGCTGGTTCCCGGGCCCGTCGAACTCCGGTTTCTTCCCTCCTCCACGCCGTTCCACGCCATTACCGTCGACTCCCTGCCGTACATCGCCGCCGAGGTGCAACTCTGGCTGGCCAGCCGCGACCGGGGGCTCTTCCGCCACCAACCCCTGCCCGGCTCACCCACGTAGTCAGCGCCGCCGGGGCGGGCCAACGGTCATTCCCCCTGCGGCATCGCACAGGGGAGGACGACCCGGCGGCGGCGTTGCCCGGCGGTGGCCGATCCCTGACACTTCCGGCGGGGATCGCCTACTCCGCTCCCGGACCGAACGGGCGCCGCGGTCGCCCATCCGGCGCGGTCTCCCGGGTGAGAGTGAGGCCCATGCAGCCCTTCCAGACCTTCCCGAACCTGCTGGCGCGCACGATCGACCGCCACGCGTACGATCCGGTGATGACCGGCGAGGACGACCGGCCAGTCACCGGCCGCGGGCTCGGGCGCGCCGCGGAGCAAACCTCGGTCTCGCTGCGGACGCGCGGGATCGGCCGGGAGGATCGGCTTGGCCTCGTCCTCGATCAGGACCTCGACTCGGCGGTCACGCTTGCCTGCGCGATGACCGTCTGCGCGGCGGTTGCCCTGCCCCCCGCGACGCCCGCCGAACTCGACGCCCTGCTGCCGCGGCTCCGACTGCGCGCCCTGCTTGCCCCGGACGGCGCCGAGGATGCCGCCATCGCCGCCGCGGACCGGCACGACATCCCGGTCCTCTGGCGGCTTCCCGACCCCCGCGGCGGCATCCGGATCGCCGGACCGGCCGCTGGCCCGGCAGCACCGGATCGCCCGGCCCGTCCGGAGGACACCGCCGTCATCATCCTCACCTCCGGATCGGCGGGCCGCCCGAAACTCGTCCCTCGCACCCACCGGAACACCGTGGACTGCGCCGTCGCCAGTCTCCCCCAGCAACCGCTCGTCCCGCGGGACGCCACCATCCTCCACGCGCCGATCGCCAGCAGTTACGCCCACGAGCAACTGGTCCGCTGCCTCGCCATCGGCGGCCGCCTCGACCTGCGCGGGCCGTTCGCTCCCACCCGCATGTCCGCGCTCCTGGCCACCTGCCGGCCGGCGTGGCTCGCGTTGACGCCCCCGATGCTCGCCGCCTGGCTCGACGTTCCCGGCGCGGGTCCCATCTCGCCCGCTTCCAGGTTGCGCTTCATCCAGGTCTCCGGCGCCCCGCTTACCGGCTCCCTGCGGAGCGCCGCCGCCGCCGCGTTCGGCGTCCCCATCCTCGACTCCTACGGCTCCACCGAGGCGCTCGCCGTCGCCTATGAGCCGGTTTCCGGCCGCTGCCCCGCCGGAACCGCGGGGGAACCGGTCGCCGGGGTCCGCATCGTCGACGACACGGACACGCCGCTCCCGGACGGCTCGCCCGGTTCCATCCAGGTCCGCGGCGACACGGTCTTTCCCGGCTACCTCGACGACCCCGACGCCACGGCCCGCGCCTTTACCGCGGACGGGTGGTTTCGCATGGGCGACCGCGGCATCATCGGCGCACGCCGCTGCCTCACGGTGCTCGGCCGGGAAGACGATCTCATCAATCGCGGCGGCGACAAGATCGACCCCGCCGAGGTCGAGGCCATCCTGCTCGCCCATCCCGCCGTGTCCGACTGCGCGGTCTTCGCGATCCCCCACCCCCGTTTCGGCCAGGAG
>JBJTKE010000673.1:0-1467 GCA_046096285.1 Chloroflexota bacterium | reverse complement strand
ATCACGCGTCCGCGGTTCCCGGATACAGCCGGGAGGCGTTCGTCGAGGCCGACGTGCGATTCCACCTGCAGCTGGCGGAGGCGGCGAACAACACGGCGCTGCGCGATGTGCTGGCGGGGGTGCAGGCCCTGCTGCGGGTGTGGATCGGGCGGGTCATCGCGGCGAGCGATCCCGAGGTGTCCTACCTGGAACATGTGCCAATTTTCGAGGCGGTCGAACGGGGCGATGCCGGGGCGGCGCTGGCTGCGATGGAGTCGCACATGCGGTCGGCGGCGAGGCGGCTAGAGCGGACCCTGTCGGAAACGGCGGGACCGGGCGGAGGCCGCAACATTCGGGTGTCGTGACCAGCGGGGCATTGTGGCGCGGGCGTTCCGCGACGAACCGGCCCGAGGTGGTGGCGAAAGGAGGTGAGGCCCGGGAACAGCGATGGCCGCCGGGCGGCGGCGAACGGAAGCAGGATGCGACAGACGAAGGTGGAGGTATCGAGGATGAAATCGGTGATCCGGTTCGGGACGCTGGCGGCGCTGCTGGCCGGCGTGGTCGGGTTCGTCCCGGCGCAGGCGCAGGACGCGGTGGTGGTGGGGTACTCGGCCCCGGGCCTCGTGGGCGCGCAGCTTGAAATCCAGCAGGGGCTGGTGAACTCGGGCGAGGCGAAGGGCTGGGAGGTGCTGACGACGACCTCCGGCGGCGACGCGCAGAAGCAGATCGACGACATCAACAACTTCATCGCGCAGGGCGTGGACGCCATCGTGGCGGTGCCGGACGACAGCGCGGGCATCTGCACGGCGGTGAAGGCGGCGGAAGAGGCGGGGATCCCGTTCTACACGATCGACCGCTCGCCGCAGGGCTGCGCAATCAACATGACCGTGCTGTCCGACAACTACCTGGCCGGGAAGCAGTCAGCGGAGGCGATCGTCGCCCACCTGACCGAGAAGAACGGCGAGGCGAAGGGGACGGTGCTGGAGATCACGGGGAACCTGGGCCAGAACGTGGCGCAGCTGCGCGGCTCCGGGTTCAACGACGTGATGAAGGAAAACCCGGGCATCACGGTGATCACCAAGACGGGCGACTGGGACGCGGCGAAGGGCGTGGACATCGTCCGCGACGTGGCGTCGACGGAGCAGCTGGACGCGATCTACCACCACTCGGACTCGGTGTACGTGCCGGGGACGCTGCAGGTGCTGGAAGAGCTCGACCTGCTGAAGCCCGCGGGTGAGGACGGTCACATCTACATTGCCGGCGTCGACGGGAGCCCGGCGGCGCTCGAGGGCATCCGTGCGGGGACGGTGGATCAGTCGTCGAACCAGCCGATTCCCGACTTCGGCATCATCGTGGACTGGATCGAGAAGGAACTGAACGACGAGGCGGTCGCGCCGGGCGAAGTGGTGCAGGAGGGCGCGCTGTGGGCGCCCGCCCGCATCGAGGACAGCGACGTGGGGCCGCAGCTGTTCCTGGCCACCACCTCGG
>JBJTKE010000672.1:0-1842 GCA_046096285.1 Chloroflexota bacterium | reverse complement strand
CCCCGGCCGCGGGGTGTGGGTCGGGGTCGGCACGGCGGCGCGGGACAGCGCTGCCCCGGCGCGGTCGTAGATCACCGCCTTGACCGAGGTGGTGCCGATATCGAGACCGGCGAGGAGCGACTGGTCTGGCATGCCCGGGAGCCTCCAGAGGTGGGCGCGAGAATCGGTGCCGGCGGCGGCCCGCCGCATTCACCGGGAACGATGGGACATGGGTGGACGACGACGCAACGGCCAACCCGGGCCCCTCGTCCGGAAGGCCCGTGGTCGCCGTTGCGTGGGAGCCGCCTACCCCTTGACGGCGCCCATCGAGAGGCCGCGGACGATGTATCGCTGCACGAGCAGGGCCGCGATCAGGGGCACGATGAGCGCAAGGAGACTCCGGGTGCCGACGTACTGGTAGTCCACGCCACGCGTCTGCTCCGCACCGACGAGGAACACCGACATCGGCCGATTCTTGACGGTGGTCGCGTAGGCGAAAAGGAACTCGTTCCAGCTGAAGGCGAGGCAGAGAATCCAGCTCACCACGACCCCGGGAGCGACGAGGGGCAGGGAAATCCGCGAGAAGATCTCCCAGCGGGACGCGCCATCAACCTGTGCCGCCTCTTCGAGTTCGCGCGGCACCTCGCGAAACATCTGGGTGAGAATGATGATCGGGAAGGTCAGGTTGAAGGTGGCATTGAGAAGAATCAATCCCTGGAGCGAATCGAGCATCCCGACCTGGCGCAGGATGAGAAAGTACGGGGCGACGAAGATCACCGGCGGGGCAATGCGCTGGGACATGAACCAGGTGGTCAGGCTCCCGTTGGTGGGGCGGTTGAAGGAGAACCGGGCGATGCCGTAGGCGGCGAGCGTTCCCAGCACCAGCGAAAGCGTCGCCGCGCACACGGAGATGATGGTGCTGTTGACCATCGCCTGCCGCAGTTCCGGAATCGCCAGCTGCTGCTGCCAGTGCCGCAAGGTGACGGGAAACTGGAGGACCGGGATCCAGAGGTTGCCATAGTTGTACTTGGCGTCGCGAATCGAGTTCACAAACGCCCAGTAGAACGGGAACAGCGTCCAGACAAGCACGACAGCGATCATCAGCCAGAGAAAAGCCAGGCCGATTGTGCGACGCCAACTGCCGCGCGCCCGTGCCGGCGCTGCCTCGGGGATTCGGAGGGAATTCGCAGCCATCGGGAATGTCTCCTCGGTTCAGGCGACCGGCAGCCGATCGTCTTCATAGATGTGCTTGATGCGCCCCCAGAGGAGAGAAACCAGCACCAGCACAATGAACAGCAGCAGGAAGGCCTGGGCTGCGGCCTCGCCGTAGGCGAAGAACTTTCTTGCGGTTTGATAGTTGAAGTAGGAGTAATAGCGGGTCGCCTGCCCGGGGCCTCCCAGGGTCATCGCCACCACCAGATCGAACACCTTGAAGGCATCGATGGCGCGGAGAAGCAGGATCAGCCACAGGACCGGAGCCATGAGCGGCAACGTGATGTTCCAGAAGTTGTCCCACCAGCTCGCGCCGTCCACCTCGGAAGCCTCGAGGATGTCCTGCGGCAGGCCCTGGAGCCCGGCCAGCGCGATGATGAAAACGAACGGCGTCCACAGCCACACGTCCGCGATCACGGTGGTGACCCGGGACCAGAAGGGATCGGAGAGCCACGGAGGCGGCGTGATGCCGACGGACTGGAGCACCGCGTTCACCGGGCCGCCGCCCTCGTAGAAAATGGTCCGTCCGAGATAGCCGATCGCCACCGGCGTCGCGAAGATGGGAAGCGTGATGGCGGTCCGCATCAACGAACGGCCCCTGATCTCCCGGTTGAAGAGCAGGGCCAGCAGGAATCCGAGAATCATCTCGAC
>JBJTKE010000671.1:0-2247 GCA_046096285.1 Chloroflexota bacterium | reverse complement strand
CGGCCGAACCCGAAAGGGGCCGGGCCGCGATGGCCAGCGGAAACGCGATGATGGCCCGACGCCTGACCCCGGCATGGGCGCAACCTCCCGCCGGGCCATCATCGCGGTTCCGCTGGCCATCGCGGCCCGGCCCCTTTCGGGTTCGGCCGCGGCGCAGACCGGAACCCCGGTTCCGTCCGCGGCCCGCATGGAGTGGCGGACGGCCCCCGCGGAGACCCTCGGCATGGACCCGGCCGTCCTCGAGCAGGTCACCGTCCGCGCTCCGGCGGAGGTGCCCGCCATCTCCGCACTGCTCGCGGTCCGCGGCGGCCGCATCGCCTACGAGGCCTACTTTGGCGGCCATGCCGCGGAGACGCCGATCAACGTCCGGTCGGTAACCAAGAGCCTGACCGGCTTCCTGGCGGGCATCGCGGTGGCCGACGGAGCGATCGAGGGTCTCGACCAGACCATCGGCGAGACGATCCCCCAGCGTATTCCCGCGGGCGCCGACCCCGCCATCGCGAACGTCACCATCCGCCAGTTGCTGATGATGGCCAGCGGCATCCAGTGGCCGCACCCCGGCGACTGGCAGGCGCTCATGGCGTCGAAGGACTGGGTGAGGGACTACCTCTCCCAACCCGTCACCGGCATTCCCGGCCAGACCTATGTCTACAGCACGGCTGGCTCCCACCTGCTCGGGGTGATGGTGGCCGAAGCCGCGGGCATGCCGCTCGAGGAGTACGCGCGGGAGCGGATCTTCGAGCCGCTCGGCATCGCACCCGGCCGCTGGGAGCGGTCGCCCCAGGGCGAGGTCAATGGCGGCTCGGGCTTGCACCTCACCGCGCGCGACCAGGCCCGGTTCGGTCTGCTCGCCCTGCGGGGCGGCGTGTGGGACGGCGCACCGGTCGTTCCCGCCGGGTTTGTGGGCGAGGCCACGACCTGGAAACTGCAGGGGGATTCCACCGCTGGTTGGGAGGGCTACGGCTACCAGTGGTGGATCACCGGCACCTGGGCCGGCCATGCGGCCTCCTACGGGCTGGGCTACGGCGGCCAGCACGTCTTCGTCGTGCCCGCGCTCGACCTGGTCGTCATTGCCGGCATCTTCAAGCGGGTTTCGCCGGAGGAGCTGAAAACCCCGCGGGGTCTCATCGAGACCATCTGCGCCTCGGTGGTGGGGCCGGTTTCCTGAGGCCGTCTACAATCCGCGCATCAACGGCCGTTCGTCACAGGAGGGACGGGGATGAGCGACGACGAGATGCCTCACGCGAGCGCGGCCACCCTTGCCCGGGCCCGGTTGCTGGCTGGCCACATGTCCTACGTCGAGTCCCTGCCAGGGCTCGAGCGCCGCGTCGCGGAACTCGCGGCGCAGGGCGAGCCGAACTGGGAGATCGCCGCCGAAGTCGGCATCAGCGGCGGCGCAGTCGCGAGCATGCTCGACCGGATCGTCGGCGCGATCGGCGCCCGGTCCGGGCAGCGTCCGGAGGTCGGCGGCCTTGGCGCCGACACCGACCCCGGCATCAGCGGCGGCTACGACGACGCCCCATGGGAGGCTTTCGACGGCCCGGAGGGCGCGGGCCGCGACGGACAGGCGCGATGACCGCCATCGCCAGTCTTCTGGCCGCCGCCGATGACGCGTCCGCCCGCCTCGACGACGCCCTGTACGCTCTGCCCGACGCGGCTTTTGCCGCCGCTCCCGATGGTGGCTGGTCGATCAGGGACATCCTCGGGCACCTCGCGGCCTGGAACGAGTACTTCCTCGCGGCGCTCGCCGGCCGGGGCGGCATTGAGTCCCTCGGCGTGACCCCGGAAGCGGCGGCCGCCGCTGGCGAGGACGGGCTCAACTCCGCGCTCGTCCTGCGTTGGTCGGTGCTGCCTCTCGATGAGGTCTGGGACCGGTACGCCGCGTCCCGAGCAGCGCTGCGAGCGGCGATCGCCTCGCTCGAACCGGCCTCGCTGGATGCGCCATTCGCGACCATTGCCCCGGATAGCCCCTTCGCCGACGATGCGCCACTCTCCGGTTGGCTGCTCGGCGTGGCTGCCGAGCATGCCGACGACCACATCCCCCGGATCATGCAGGTGGCCGCCGCGCTCTCCGCCGACGCGACCACGGCGGCGAAGATCGCCGAACTCGACGCGACCGCGGCCGCCGTAGCCGAACTTGGAGCCCACGCCGCCATGCAGCAACCCGGGGAACCTGCCCGCCGAGACGCTGGCGGCTGGAGCGCCGCCGACCACCTCGCCCATCTCGCGGCGTGGAACCGCGAACTG
>JBJTKE010000670.1:0-33204 GCA_046096285.1 Chloroflexota bacterium | reverse complement strand
CGGCAGGATGACCCGGCGGAAGGTCTGCCAGCCGTTTCCGCCGAGATCGCCGGAGGCCTCGAGCAGCGTGTCGGGCAGGCGGTCGAGGATGGTGTAGAGCGGCAGGATCATGAACGGCAGCCCGACGTGGCAGAAGGTGATGTACATGCCGGTCTTGCTGTAGAGGAACGCGGAGATCGGCTCGCTGGTGATGCCGGTCCATTGCAGGAAGGAGTTGAGGATACCGTTGGTGCCGAGAATCGTCTTCCAGGCAAAGGCGCGGACGAGGTAGGAACTCCAGAGCGGGAAAACGACGAGCAGGAGCAGCAGGCCACGGTGCCGCCCGGCCTTCTTCGCGAGGAACCAGGAGATGGGGAAGGCGATGGCGATGGTGGTCAGGGTGACGGCGGCGGCCATCAGCAGGGTGCGCACGAGAACCGCCGGGTACGGCGCGACGGTGAAGACGTCGACGATGTTCTGGAGCGTGAACTCCCGCTTGATGGTGAGGTAGTCGACCGACCAGAAGGCATAGACCAGCAGCAGGGCCAGCGGGATCAGGTAGAAGGCCAGCATCCAGCCGAGCGGCAGGGCGAGCAGCGGCAACGGGCCGCCGCGCCTGCCGGATGGCGCCGGGGTGTTTTCCTGGGCGGCGGCGGTTGCCACTGTGGGCGCCTCCGGCGTCGGGTCGCGGTTGCCGTGGCCGATCCGGCGCGAACGCGCCGGGAGGGGCGGCGTGCCGCCCCTCCCGGCATTCTACCGGCCCGGACCGGCCTAGCTCGCGGTGGCTTCCTGCCAGACCTGGACCCACTTGTCATAGGTCGGGATGAACTGCCACATGTAGATTTTGGCGTAGTCCTCCTCGACGTTGGTCATGCGGAGGGCCGCGCGGCGGGCGTCATCGAGGGCCTCGATCACATTCTTGTTGGTGATCGAGTAGTTCATGACTTCCATGATGCCCGCCTGCCCTTCGGGACCGATCATCCAGTCGGCCCACTTCAGGGCAAGCTCCGGGTTCGCGGCGTTCTTCGAGATGCACCACGAATCGGACCAGCCGGTGACGCCCTCCTCCGGGGAGACCTCCGCGATGGAGCCGGACTCGGCGACGATCTGCTGGGTGATGTACGGCCAGCCGTCGGAGATGGCGATCTCCCTGGCCATGTAGAGCTCGGCAACCTCCCCGCCGTAATCCCAGTACTTGCGGACCAGCGGGCGCTGGGCAATGAGCATGTCCTTGACCAGGGCAAGCTGCTCGTCGGTCAGCTCGAACGGATTGGCCGGCTTCGGGTCGAGCAGCAACGCGTACTGGGCGATCTGCAGCGGGTAGTTCCAGGTGGCGATCTTGCCGGAGTTGGCCTCGTCCAGCATCGCCTTCCACGAGGTGGGGGCGGTGGTGATCTGCTCGGGATCGTAGAGCATGATCGTCGGGCCCCAGGCGAAGTTCACGCCGTAGAGTTTGTCGTCGAAGGTGATGTACGGCGGCTTCTGGAACTGGGGGTAGAGGTCGTTGTAGTTGGTCAGTTTCGCCGGGTCGATCTCGGCGAGCAGTCCGGCGTCGTAGAGGCGGCGGGGCAGGTCGGAGGAGGCGGAGACCATGTCGTAGGTGCTGCCGCCGCTGCCCTGCATGGCGGCGAACATCTCGTCGCCGGTGCCGGCGAAGGTGGCCTCGATCTTGGCGTCGTTCGCGCCCTCGAAGGGAGCGGCGTACTTTTCGTCGGAATAGCCCTCCCAGATGATCATGGTGAGGTCGCTGGCCGCCATCGCGCCGCCGCGGGCGAGGGTGGGGCCGAGCGCGCTGGTGAGTCCGATGGCGGCGAAGAACTTCGCCATGTCGCGCCGGGAGAACTGCCCGGCGCGGAAGCGATGGGTGGCCTCGTCAGGCTGCAGCGCCATCAGTTCCGAGGTGCGGTCGCGTTCGCTCATCGTTTCGTCTCCTTGTGACCGGCGCCCGGTCCTCATCGATCCGGGCATGTGCCCGGGAAGGCATCCTCCGCCGCCCCGGCGCTTCGCGCGCCGCAGACCCGGCGCAGGCGGCAGTCTATACCCGCGAGGTCTCGCGCAGGATGGGCCGGGTGAGGCAGGTGGGGCCGCCAGCCCGGTTGTGGGAAATCTCTGAACCCTCGTACATCAGCACCTCGCATCCGGCGGCCTCGAGCCGGCCGCGCGTGACCGGGCTGCCGTCGCACACCAGCACGTTCCGCGGGGCAAGCGCCAGCACGTTGCAGCCGTGGGTGTCGAACTCCTCATCCGGGACCTCGATGAACCCGATGCCGCGTCGGCGCAATTCCTGGACCAGAGGCACGCCCATAAGCGGGAGGTAGACGACGGCAAGGTCAGGCGCGACCGGACTGATGAAACTCATCAGGTGCAGGCACTCGCCGGCCCCGTGCCAGTGCGGGAGTTCGGAGCGGAACACGGACACGCCGTGCGGGGCGAGAATGCGGCGCATCTGGTCGATGCCGGCGTCGTTGGTGCGGTAGCCGCGGCCGATGGCGAGGGTCTGCTCGTCGAGCCAGAGGCAGTCGCCGCCGTCCACGGTTCCGGGCGCCTCGATCCGGCCGATGACCGGGATGCCGAGGTCGCGGTAGGTCGCCTCGTGGTTGGGCACCTCGGGCAGGCGGAGATCCTTGCCGAGGCGCAGGAGGATCGCGCCGGCGTCGGTCATGAACGAGGGGTCGTAGGCGAAAATGCCATCCAGCAGGCCGGTCTGGTCCGGGCCCTGCTCGATCACGTCGACGCCAGCGCCGGCCAGCAGGGCGGAGAATGCGGCATGCTGGCGCACCGTGAGCGCGTGGTCGATCTCGCGCGGGTAGCCGAAATCGGCGGCCTCGCCGGCCCGGCCGCTGGGGACCGCGGGCTTGCGGACCATCACCCGGCGCAGCGGGGCGCTCATCGACTGGCCGCCGAATCCCCGGGCGACCGCGGTGCCTGCGAGCGTCGTGGCGCTCATGCTTCATCCTCCACCATGCGATGCTGCACGAATGCGGCATGGTAGCACCAGCAGCACCCGGGCCGGCGCCAGAGCGGCGGCGGGGCCGGAGCCGGGATTCGCGAAAAAGGCGGGCCATGAAGATCGCGTACTTCGATCCATTCTCGGGGGCCAGCGGCGACATGACGCTGGGCGCGCTGCTCGACGCCGGGTTGCCGCTGGAGGCGCTGCGGTCCGGGCTGGCGCGATTGCCGGTGACGGGCTGGGAGATTCGCGCCGAGGCAAGCAGCCAGCATGGGGTGTCCGGCGTGCGCTGCATCGTCGAAACCACCGATGACGCGGCCTCCCGGAACTGGGCGGACATCCGCCAGATGCTCGGCTCATCGTCGCTGGAGCCAGCGGTGCGCGAACCCGCGCTGGCCATTTTCGAGCGGCTCGCCAACGCCGAGGCGGCGGTCCACGGGCAACCGGTGGAATCGGTCCATTTCCACGAGGTCGGGGGCATCGACGCCATCGTGGACATCGTGGGCACGTGCATCGGGCTGCAGACGCTCGGCATCGAGCAGGTCTACTCGGGTCCGGTGGCCGCCGGCGCGGGCTGGGTCCGGGCGGCTCACGGGCTGCTGCCGGTTCCGGCGCCCGCAACCGCGCGGCTGCTGGCCGAGGCGGCCGCCCCGCGGGCTGCGCCGCCGAGCGGCGAACCCGCACCTCCGGGGGAACTGCTGACGCCGACCGGGGCGGCGATCCTGTGCCAGCTCGCGGCGTTCCGGCGGCCGGCGTTCACGCCGTCGGCAGTGGGATACGGCTTCGGCAGCCGGGAGTTGCCGTGGCCGAATGCGTTGCGGGTCTGGCTGGGCGAGACCGCGGCGGAAGCCGAGGGCGACGCCGAGTTGGTGCTGGAAACGAACGTCGACGACATGAATCCGCAGTTCATCGAGTTGCTGATGGAGCGGCTGTTCGCGGCGGGGGCGCTCGACGCCTGGATCACCCCGATCACGATGAAGAAGGGCCGGCCCGCGGTCACCGTGTCGGCATTGTGCGCGGCGGACCAGCGGGCAGCGATCGAGGACACGCTGATCGAGCAGAGCACGACGCTTGGCGTCAGGGCGGCGCCGGTCGACCGCACCCGGGCGGCGCGCCGGTTCGAGACGGTGACCACCCGCTGGGGCGACGTGCGACTCAAGCTCCGGGGCTGGCGGGGCCGAGTGATCGACGCCGCGCCGGAGTACGACGACTGCCTCGCCCTCGCCCGGTCCGCCGACGTTCCCATCCGCGAGGTGTGGAACGAGGCGCACCGCATGGGCGAGGTCTTCGTCGGGCGCAAGTGGCCGCAGGACCGGCCGCCGACGCTGCGCGTGGTGCAGTAGCGGCGCGGCGCCCGGAGCGGCGCGTGCCCGGTCGCAGGCCGGCCGGGCGGGCCAACTCCGGGCGGCAGGAAGGGAGCGCCGCCTGCGCCTGGCAGATCCGGTCCGCATCGACTGGGTCCCGGCCCGAACTACCGGAACCGGAAGATGGCGATGATGAGCGGGATGGCCGCGAAAACGAGGTCCGGCAGCGGCCGCAGGTGGAGCGCCTTCTGCACCTGCGGCCGCATGAGGTCGAGGTCGGCGAGGGAAACGCCGAGGGTGGCCGCGGTCACGAAGCGGCTCAACAGCAGCGCGGCGAGCACCGCCAGCACCGCGATGGCCTGCATGTCCGGTCCGGTGCGGCCGGGCACGGCTCGCGCCACCATTTCGGCCGCGCCGAAGCCGAGCACGAGCCCGAGGTAGAAGTCCCAGCGCGGGGCGATGCCCATCAGCAGGCCGATCGGCAGGGCCACGGCAAGGCCGAACGCAAGCGCCCGCAGCAGACCGGCCGCGCCGAGCGGCAGCACCTGCTTCGCCACGCCGGCGCAATCCGGGCAGCGCATGCCGACCGGGGTGCGCACGCCGCACCGGGGGCAGATCGGCTTGCCGCAGCGGGAGCAGCGCAGCAGGGTCTCCACCTGCGGGTGGTAGGAGCAGTGCACCGGCGCCGGATCGCGTAGGGCAGGAGCGGCGTTCATCTGCGGTGCATCCTCGCTGAACCCGCGGCCGCCGCCGCCACCGCCGCCAAACCCGCCGCCGCCGCCGCCGAACGACCCCCAGTCGATGCTGGACCCGCCGCCGCCGCCGAAGCTGCGGCTCGCGCCATCGAAGAGGTCGAACAGGCCGCCGCTTGCGCCAGCGAGCGAGCGGCTCATGGAATCGCTCATGCCCTGGAAGCCGCCGCCGGACTCATTCCAGCCGCCGACGGGGGTATCGCGGGCGGGCGCGCCGCCGCCTCCGCCAAACAGACCGCCGCCGAAGCCGCCGCGGTCACCGTCGTGGACCACGATCACCGAACCGCCGGGGCCGCGCCACGGACCCCAGGTCGGGTCGGTGCCGAAGCCGCCATACCAGCTCGGCGCGGGTGCGTTGGCCGCGGCGAACTTGCGGACCCAGTCCTTCTCCATCCCGAAGGCGATGGCGAAGGGGAGGTACTGCTCGAACAGGGCTTTCGCCTGGCCCAGGTCCTCGTACTTCTCGATGTCCCGCAGGTAGGTCTCGAACGCCCGCCAGCGGCCCGCGGAATCGGCCCCCCTGTCGGTCTTGCGGGGCATCGCCCGGGCTAGCAGCATCAGCGTCAGGCCGAGGGCGACCACGACGATGACCGGGATCTCAACCCACTCCGAGAGATCGACCATCGTGCCGAGCAGGAAGCATCCGGCGAGCAGGGAGAGGAAGACCAGCAACCCGCCGGCCCGCTTCCAGCCGCTGCGGGTCTTCTCCGGCGACCGGGTGAAGTACCCGCGCGTCACCAGTTCCTGGTACATGGCCTCCCGGATGCCCGGCAGGGCAAGCCCGAACCGCTCGCGCGCCTCGCTCATCTTGACGGTCTCGCCGGGTTCGAGTTGGCGGCCGAAGAACGCGGTCAGCATCCGGGTCTCGAACGGCGTCACCGGAACGGAGGGATCGCGCAGGGTGAGCAGGAAGTCGTTGCCGCCGCCGAGGAAGGCAGGCATGCGGGAGGTGGTCTCCTGGATGGTCATCACGCCCCGGCGCCCGAGGTCGGCCACGGCGGCGATGACGTCGTGCTCGTCGACGTCCTCGTCGACCAGCGCGCCGACCGCGCCCGCGGGCAGGTCGTCCGGCGGTTGGGCGATGTAGTCAGGCATCGGCCCCGGGTCGGGATCGCGGCCCTTGAAGTACCAGGCCCCGAAGATGCCGAGGCCGCCGCCGAGCGCCAGCAACACCCCGGCGCCGAGGAAGAGCGCTTTCCACACCTGCTGGCTTTCGCTGCGGGCCTTCTCCTCCGCGGCCTGGCGGTCCACGGTTTGCTGCCAGGCAGGCGGGGGCAGGCCGATCATCGGCGGGAAGGCCAGCGCGACCTCCCATTGCTCGCCCCGGCCCAGGCTGCGCCGCTCCCAGCGATATGTGCGGCCATCGTCCGAGACGGCGGGCGGCGTATCCTCGGGGAGGAACCCGACGTCGTTGAGGCCCACCGACTCTGGCAGCACGATCGTCATGGAAGCCCGGCGCACGGGCGCAAGGTCGGTCCCCTCGCCGCCGACGGCGCTCCACCGCACCTGCTCGCTGGCGCGCGAGCCGGTCCCGCGCTCGGCCGCATAGACGCGAAGACCGCCAGTGACCTCGTAGTCGATCTGGAAGGTGCGGATTTCGTCGCTGGCGACGGGCATCGCCCAGTCGATGCGGGCCACCGACTGCTCGACCGTCACCGCGAACGTGCCCGGACGGTCACGGGAGAACCGGTCGGACCGCACCTGCTGGTACGGCGTCAACCGGTCGCCGTCGAGTTCGCCGACGGCGATATTGGAGATGCTTTCCACGCGGCCCATCGGGATGTCGGCGAAGCCCTGTCGGAAGGGGCCGCCGCTGAAGGCCACCTCCTGCACCTCGCGGACGCGAAAGGACCCATCGGGCTGAAGTTGCAGTTCGACGTCGAAACCGGTCCACTCGACGGACCGCTCCTGCGCCCGGGCATCGCCCGGGAAGGCCGCGGGCGCGAGCAGCGTGGCGAGGAACACGAGAAGGAGGAACCGGAGCACGCCCGCCCAGTCGACGCCGCGCCCGTGACCTGCAGGATTGGTTTGCGCCCGCGAGATCGCCATCGGCCCCTCCGCTCTCCCCGGAGCATACGCCACAACCGCCCCGCCGCTCCACAGGCCGCGCGGGCCGTGGAATGGGCTGTGCTACCCTTGCCACCCGTTGCTTCCTCCCCGACGCCTGCGGAGCCCCCGGTGAACCCAGCCCGCATCCAGACCGAAGCGCTCTCCGTCCATTTCGGCGACCGGTCGGCGCTCGACACAGTCGATGTCCGCTTCGAGGCCGGGCAAACCACCAGCGTGCTGGGCCCGAACGGGGCCGGCAAGTCCACCCTTCTGAAGGCGATCGCCGGGATGCTGCCTCCCACGCACGGCCGCGTCCTGCTGGACGGGGAGCCGGTCACCTGCCCCTGCAGCAGGGTCGTCTACGTGCCGCAGCGCTCGGCGGTCGACTGGTCCTTCCCCATTTCAGTGCTCGACGTCACGCTGATGGGCGTCGGGCTGCATCGCTCCCGGTTCCGCCCGCTGGCCGGGGCCGACCGCGATGCCGCGCTCGGCGCGCTCGAGGCGGTGGGCATGAAGCGCCTCGCAGGCGTGCAGATCGGCCAGCTTTCCGGCGGGCAGCAGCAGCGGGTGTTCCTCGCGCGCGCGCTGTTGCAACAGGGCGATGTCTACCTGCTGGACGAGCCGTTCACCGGCGTCGATGTGCCGACGCAGGGCCTGCTGGTGGACCTGTTCGCCGGATTGGCCCGCGAGGGGAAAACGATCATCTACGCCACGCACGACCTCGCGCTGGCGGCGGCGACCTCGGACCGGGTGCTGCTGCTGAACCGCAAGGTGGTGGCCGAAGGGCCGCCAGCGAGCACCATGACGGCGGAGAACCTGCGCGCCGCGTTCGGCGGGCAGGCGGTCGTGCCGCCCGTGGGGGCCGCCGCCTGATGGCCGACCTGTTCGGCCTGCTCGCCGACCCCCTGCGCCACACGTTCATGCAGCACGCGATGCTGGCGATCCTCATCGTGGGCGTGATTTGCGGCGTGATCGGCACGTTCGTCACCCTGCGCGGGCTGGCGTTCATGGGCGATGCGCTCGCCCACGCCATCTTCCCGGGGGTGGTGATCGCCTTCGTGCTGGGCGGAAACTATCTGGTCGGCGCGCTGATCGCGGCGACGGTCGTCTCACTCGGAATCGGGCTGGTGGCGCAGTCCGGGCGGCTGTCCAACGACACCGCCATCGGGGTGTTGTTCGCCGGGGCGTTCGCGCTCGGGGTGGCGATCATCTCGATGCAGAAGACCTATGCACGGGACGTCACCACGTTCCTGTTCGGGAGCATCCTCGGCGTCAGCACGCGCGATCTGCTGCTGTCGGCGGGGATCGGGGCGGCTGTGCTGGTGGCGATGCTGCTGTTCCGGCGGGAACTGGTGACGGCCGCGTTCGACCGGACGTTCGCCGCCTCGGTCGGGATGAACCTGTGGGCATGGGACCAGATGTTCCTGCTGTTGCTGTCGCTGGCGATCGTGGTGTCGCTGCAGACCGTCGGCAACATTCTCGTGCTGGCCATGCTGGTGACCCCTGCCGCCACCGCGCGCCTGCTGACGGACCGGTTGCCGGTGACCGTGGGGCTTGCGGCCGCCATCGGCGCGCTGTCCGGCGCGGTCGGGTTGTACGTCTCCTACTACGCGGGGATCGCCTCGGGGGCCAGCGTCGTGCTGGTGGCGACGCTGCTGTTCGCCGTCGCGCTGCTGTTCTCGCCGCGCTCCGGACTGATCACGACCCGGGTAGCCCGCGCACTCCACCATCCCCACCCCGAGCGGGATGCTTTCCCGGACGAGCAACTGGCGCTCCAGTCGGGGACGGACCCCGGCGCGCATCGCTCGGGAGAATCTGGATGAAGGTCGCGTACGTCTTCAGCACCTCGGGGCACACCGTGTCCTACAAGCTCGGGAAGATGATCCTGCCGCAGCTCGAGGCCGGCAACCACGGCGTCGAGGTGGTCGGGATGATGTTCTTCGACGACAACACCTTCGCCCTGCGCAAGGGCGACCCGCTCGGCGAGCGCCTCGCGAAGGTGGCGAGGGAGCAGGGCATCCTGCTGATGCTGTGCGACCAGTGCGCCAGCGAGCGCAATCTCGCCGAGCCGAAGGCGGGTGGCGGGTATCAGCCGGTGGGAACGGTCGAGGGCGTCCACGTCGGATGCTTCCCCGACCTCTACGGGGCGCTCGCCGGCAATCCGCCGGATCACATCATCACGCTCTGACGCTCGCGGGCGGAGGCTCGCGGTTTCGCCGGCCGGGCGCCCCGCCCGGACCGCGCAGGACCGCCCCGCCGCCCGTGCGCCTGCGCCCTCGGCGATAATCCGGGCCTCTGACCCGAGCGACCGCGGAGCGCGCGATGGAATCCGTGAAACCCGCCGAAACCTCGACGGTGATGGCCGGGCCGCTGACCGACTTCGCGGCGGGCGTGCTGGCCTCGTGCGGCATTCCCGCACCCCGCGCCCGGCGGGCGGCCGAAGCGCTGGTGCTATCGGACCTGCGCGGCGTGCAATCGCACGGGGTGGCGCGGCTGCACCTGTACGTCAAGGCCGTGCGCACCGGGCTGGTCGATCCAATGGCGGAACTGACCGTGGTGCGGGAGACGCCCTCCACGCTCGCCTTCGACGCCAACGGCGGGCTGGCGCTGGCGCTGGCCGCCGAGGCGATGGATCAGACGGTGGAGCGCGCCGAGGCCACCGGCATCTGCATGACCACGGTCCGCAACAGCAGCCATTTCGGGATCGCCGGCGGCTACGTGCTGCAGGCGACGAGCCGCGGACTGGCAGGCATGGCGATGACCAACGCCGGGCCGCTGGTGGTGCCGACCGGCGGCGCAGAGCCGATGTTCGGGACCAACCCGATCGCCTTCGGCGTCCCGCTGGGGCCGGACGAGCCGCCGTTCGTGGTCGATCTCGCCACCAGTTCGGTGGCGTACGGCAAGATCGAGATCGCCCGCAGGCTGGAGAAGCCGCTGCCGCACGGGGTAGCGCTGGATTCATCCGGGGCGGTGACCGACGACCCGCACGCCGCCGCCTTCCTCACGCCGCTCGGGGCCGATCACGCCACCGGCAGCCACAAGGGCTACTCGCTGGCCATGCTGGTCGACGCGCTGTGCGGGCCGATGGCGGGCTCGCTGTGGGGAACCCACCTGACGAGCGTGTTCCGCACCCACGACCGCTCGCGGCTCGGGCACTGGTTCATGGCGTGGCGGGTGGACGCCTTCCGCGATCCGGACGAGGTCGCCGCCGACCTCCGGCAGATGCTGGGCGAACTGCGGGCGACCTCGGCCGCCGCGGGCTACGAGGCGGTGCTCGCGCCGGGCGATCCCGAAATCGCCGCGCACGCCCGGCACGCCGTGGACGGCATCACGCTCGATCCCGTGGTCACCGCGACGCTGCGCGGTCTCGCCGCCGAGACCGGGGTGCCCTACCCCGTCTGAGGGCGGCACGTCCGGCCGGGGCAGCCGCGCGGGAACGCCGCTACAGCGACCAGTGCCGAGCCTGAACCGAGGCGGCGAGTTCGACCGCGCCGCGGCAGTCGAGCCCGGCGATCCGCGAGGCGGGAAGCGTGCGCGCCCGCTCGCCGTAGGGGTCGGGGATGGGGTCCGCGCCGACCAGCGTCTCGCCGATGGCGGCCGAGCAGTAGGGCGCGTACTGCGCGGCGTAGCCGCCCTCCTGGCTGACGACGAGGCGCCCGTCGCAGCACTCGTCGGCGAGGTCCATCATGGTGCGGGTCATGGCGCGGTAGCCGTCGAGGGTGAGGCTCATGCGGGCCAGCGGATCCATGATGCTGGCGTCCTGCCCGGCGGAGACGATGATGAGGTCCGGCGCGAACTGGCGGACGACGGGAACGACGATACGGTCGTAGGCGACGGCATAGCCGACGTTGCCGGTGCCCGCGGGCAACGGCACGTTGACCGTGAAGCCGAGGCCCGGACCCTCGCCGACGTGCTCGGCTGCGCCCCAGCCGACGGGATAGAGGTCGTCCTGGTGGAGCGAGATGAAGAGCACGGAGTCGTCGCGCCAGAAGGCGTCCTGGGTGCCGTTGCCGTGGTGGACATCCCAGTCGAGCACGGCCACCCGCCGCGCGCGGTGCGCCCGCTGCGCGTGCCGGGCGGCGATGACGGCGTTGTTGAAGACGCAGAAGCCCATGCCGTGGTTGGCCATGGCGTGGTGGCCCGGAGGGCGCACCAGCGCATAGGCGGAACGGGCGCGGCCGCCCATCACGGCATCGACGGCAGCGATGGCGCCGCCCGCGGCAAGGCGGGCGATCCGTTCGCCGCCGGGCCCCATGGGAGCGCCCTTGCCGGTGTCGCCGCCGGCGCCCGCGGAAAGCGCGGCCACCCGCTTGAGATGGCGGGAGGTGTGATAGACGAGCAACTGCTCGTCGGTGGCGGAGACGGCGTCGACCCGGACCATGCGGTCCGTGATGCCGTGGAAGTCCATGAGGTGCTTCGGGCGGCCGACGAGGCCCGGCCCGGACACGTGAGGTACGGGGTCGGCGAAGGGAAAGGGCCGCTGGTCCTCGACCAGCCAGAGCCCGGTGTTGTGGGCGAGGTAGCGATCGTCGAAAACCAGCGCAGCGCGAGGCGCGGCAATGTCGGTCACGTTGCCCTCCTGATCGGGACCAAGTCACCGCGTCATCCTGCCAGAACCGGGCGAGAAAGAGAATCCCCCGCGGCCGGAATCCGGGCGCGGGGAACAGGACGAGCGTCGATGCCGGGGGAACCGGAAGGCGGCTCTACTGTGGTCCGATGGCCAGCGACATGCCGTCGAACACGTTCCACATCCACATGAACCAGCCCCAGTCGTAGAACCGCTTGGCCCCGATGGCAGGGTCGGAGGCGTAGACGCCGTAGTCGTCGTACCCGTAGATGACCAGCGTGTGCTGGCCCTCGGCGATCCAGTAGGAGGAGCCGTCGGCGCCGGTCTCGTAATAGCCGGTGTCGCCCTTGAGGCCAATCCAGACGAGGACGGGCGTGCCGCTGTCGATATAGCGGATCAACTGGCTGGTGTCGCCCTTGGCGTAGAAGACATCCGCCCAGTAGCCGAAATTGGGCATGATCGCGGCGAGCGGCTCGGCATAGATGCCGTAGTCGACGCTGCCGCCCCAGTCGGCGTAGATGTTGCCGCGGAATCCGACGTGGGGGTTCGGCGACTGGACGACGTAGGGATCGAACTCCCACTCGGTTACCTGGTCGCCGTAGGCGGCCATCACGATGGCGAGCGAGGCGTACTCGCAGCTGAGGCCCCGCTGCTGGTAGAGCGTGGGAACCCAGACGGAGTTGGCGGGTTCGAGGTCTCCGGAGGTGTGAGTCTCCTCCCACGCCCCGGCCGTGCCAATGGTGCCGTCCAGTTCGAAGACCTCGGGGTTGCCGCTGCAATTGCCGCCCTCGGTCACCTGCACCGGCACGCTGCCCATGTAGGAGCCATTGACGTTGATGTCGAGCAGGGCGGAGCGGCCGGCCGGGGCGTCGCCCACATCGAACCCGAGGAAGGCGATCCCGTCGCCGGCGGTGACGCCGCGGTCGACCGAGTAGACGGCGCCGTCGACGTGGAAGGCCAGCGCGATCTCGGCGTTGGCGAGTGGGCCGCTGTTGTGCACCTCGACGCTGGTGGGAACCCGGCAACCGGGCGCGGGCGTCTCGCTGCCCACCTGAATCCAGGCCGAGCCGGTGACAGCGTTCGCCCCCTGCAGGCCGGTTGCCAGCACCCCGGGCAACAGCGCGAGCGCCGCCACCGCCACTCTCGACCAGAACACGTTCGAACTCCTGCTTCTGCTGCCCCATCCCGGGACGCCTGGTTGCGGCGGGCGGTTTCGGTTCCTCGCCTCGTCCGCGCTGCCAGCCTCGGAGGGCGGTGCGCCATCCCGGGTTCCGGTTCACGTCCTTGAATGAACCCTAACACATGGCCCCGCCCGGACTCCGGGATCGCCGGGGTATGAAGTGTGCGTCAGGCAACCATCGGGACGGCTGGGGCCGCGCCGGCGGCAGGCGATCGGGCTGCCCCGGGAGGGCCGCCGCCAGCGGCGGGCCGCGAGCGGATCGGCCAGTGAAAGGAATCGCCCATGCCCCGACTGGTGACAGAAACCGACCGCGCGATCATCCGGCTGCTGCAGCAGGATGCGCGCATGTCCTTCGCGGAGATCAGCCGCGCGACCGGCATTCCCGAATCCACCGTCCGCCGGCGCATGGACCGGTTGCAGCAGCGCGGCGTGATCGAGTTCGCGATGCTGGCCGACCCGGCCCGGCTCGGGTACGAGGTGCGGGCGATGGTCGGGCTGCGCGTGGACCTGGAACATCTCGACCGCATCGCGCAGCAGTTGCGCGGCATGGACGAGGTGACCTTCGCGGCGTTCCTGACCGGGAACTTCGACATCGCCGTGCAACTGGTGGTGCGGTCCCAGGAGGCGTTGGTGGAGTTCCTGACGCGCAGGTTGGCGGCGATCCCGGGGGTGCGCTCGTTCGAGACCTTCCTGATGCCCTACGTGATCAAGCCGGCAACC
Organism: Chloroflexota bacterium; assembly: GCA_046096285.1. Classification (GTDB taxonomy): domain Bacteria; phylum Chloroflexota; class Chloroflexia; order Thermomicrobiales; family UBA6265; genus CADCWF01. Next base: position 19,703 of record JBJTKE010000670.1, on the reverse strand, counting down.
GCCTGGATGCTCCCCGACAGCGATCTCCCCGCGGAGTCCGGCGACGGGCGAGCCGCGGGGCCGCTCGCCGGCGGGCGCAGCACCGAGCCGGCCGGATCGGGCGCCGGCCGCGCCGCCTGCTGACCGCCCGGACCGCCCGGACCACCGTGGCGGCCACGGGTCAGGTTCGGTCGTCGTCCTCGGCGAAGCGCTGCTCGCGCCAGGGATCGGCGCTGTTGCTGTAGCCGAAGGATTCCCAGAATCCGGGCCGGTCGGCCGCGACCAGTTCGATGGCCCGCAGCCACTTCACGCTCTTCCAGGCGTAGAGGGCGGGCAGAACTGCCCGCAACGGGAAGCCATGCTCGGGCGACAGCGGTTCGCCGTTGGCCCCCGTTGCCAGGATGGCGGTTGAATCGACCAGAGCGGCGAGCGGCACGTTTGCGGTGTAGCCGCCCTCGCCGTGGAGGATGGCGAAGCGGGCCTCCGGCAGGGGTCCGGCGAGGCCGATCAGGCGCCCGGCGGGGATGCCCGACCACCCGGTGTCGATGACCGACCAGCGGGTGACGCAATGGAGGTCGCCGGGCTGTTCGACGGCGGGCAGCGCGGACATCTCGTCCCAGCCGAACCGGAGGGGGCTCGCGACCAGGCCGAAGACCCGGAAATCCCAGGTGGCCGGGTCGAAGGGCGGCACATCGCCCTGGTGGAGCACCGGCCAGCGTCGGGCAGCGTGCTGACCGGGCGGCAGCGGCCGGCCAGCCGGGTGGTCGACGGCGGGTTTGCGGATGGAGCGCTGGCGGGAGTGCATGGCGGACAGGTGCCTCGGGCGCCGGGAGCGCGCCGGACCGGACCCAGCGGCGGCCGCGCTCCGCACGATGACCGGAGTATAGGGGCGGGCCGGAACTGCAGGCCGGCCCGCGGCGTTAGCACTCTCGTAGCGGGAGTGCCAAATCCGGTTGACTCCGCTCGCACCGTCTCTATACTTTCTCCGGGGCCGGCGGCTGGGCGCGGGTCCCTGTAATCCCGGGAGGCCGTCCCGACCGGGTCCGGCCGCGATGCCGCAGGATGCGATGACCGACAAGCGCGACTACTACGAGGTGCTAGGCGTCTCCCGCGGCGCGTCCGCCGAGGAGATCCGGCGGTCCTACCGCCAACTGGCCCGCAAGTATCACCCCGATCTCAACCCCGGCGACGGCCGGGCAGAGGATCGGTTCAAGGAGATCAACGAGGCCTACGAGGTCCTGAGCGACGACAACCGCCGCGCCGGCTACGACCGCTTCGGCCATGCCGCCGCGGGCTTCGGCGGCGGCGGGGGCGACCCGTTCGGCTTCGGCGGCGCCGGGTCGCCGTTCGGGGACCTGTTCGAGAGTTTCTTCGGGGGCCCCGGGAACGGGCGCCGGCAGCGGGGTCCGGCCCGCGGCGCCGACCTGCAGGCGGTGGTGGACATCACCTTCGAGGAGTCCGTGTTCGGCGCCGAAAAAGACGTCGACCTGACCCGGTTCGAAACCTGCGACTCCTGCAAGGGCAGCCGGATGCGGGACGGCATGCCGCCGACCCGCTGCTCGGCCTGCGGCGGCTCGGGCGAGGTGCGGCGCGTTCAGCAGACGATCCTCGGGCAGTTCATGACCAGCACGCCCTGCACCACCTGCGGCGGCGAGGGGGTGCAGATCACCGACCCCTGCGGGAACTGCCGCGGCCGCGGCCGCGTCTCGCGGGCACGGACCATCAGCGTGACGATTCCCGCGGGCATCGACGAGAACGCCACCCTGCGCCTGAGCGGGCAGGGCGAGGCCAGCCACCAGGGCGGCCAGGCGGGCAACCTGTACGTCAAGGTGCGCGTCAAGCCGCACCCGATCTTCACCCGCCAGGGAAAGACCATCCACTCGCGCATCGCCGTGAACATGGCGCAGGCGGCGCTCGGAGACGAACTCGAAATCGACACCATCGACGGCTCGGTGGAGTTCCGGCTTCCTGCCGGCACCCAGTCCAGCCAGCAGTTCCGGCTTCGCGGCAAGGGCTTCCCGGACATGCGCGGAGGCGACCGGGGCGACCAGATCGTCACCGTCGAGGTGCACACCCCGCGCGACCTGACCGCCGAGCAGCGGGCGCTGCTGGAGCAACTCGCGGCGACGTTCGGCAACGGGGTGATCACGCCGGCGGGCCGCGGCTTCCTCGACCGGATCAAGGACGCCCTCGGCCGGGTCTTCGATCCGGCCCGGCCGGTTCCGCTGCCGATCCACGGGGCCTGAAACCGCGGCCCGGCGGGGGCGTGCTGGTATACTTCCCGCCCGGCGCAGCCGCGCCCTCGCGCGCCATGTCGCGGGTTCCGGCTTGCTGTTGGCGGATGGTGAAATGGTATCACAAGGGTCTTTGGAACCTTTGTTCCAGGTTCGAATCCTGGTCCGCCAGCCCGGCCGGGCGGCCGCCGCCGGGGTCCCGGGCGGTGGCCCGCGGTGAGCGACCCCGACAGGCACGGCCGCGCCGCGATCGTCATCCTCGCCGCCGGCAAGGGCACGCGGATGGTCTCCGCGCTGCCAAAACCCCTGCACCCGGTGGCCGGCCTGCCGATGGTGGCGCATGTGCTGGCGGCCGCGGCCGCGGCCGACCCCGTGGCGACGGTCCTCGTGGTCTCTCCCGAACTGGCCGATCTGCCCAAGCGGATCGGGGCCGGAGACGGCGTGTCGGCGGTCATCCAGGATCCGCCGCTCGGCACCGGAGACGCGGTGCGGCGCGCGCTTCCCGCCGTGGCTGGCGCGGACTGGCTGCTCGTCTTTTTCGCCGACCACCCGCGGCTCGACCCGGTCACCGTGCGTGCGTTGCTGGACGGCGCCCGGGACGCGGGAGCGCGGGTGACCATCCTCACCGCGATGCTGCCCGACCCGGCAGGCTACGGGCGAATCGACCGCGATGCCGACGGGCGCGTCGTCCGCATTGTCGAGCGGAAGGACGACGACCCGGCGCGGCGCACCGGCCTCGTCGAGATTAACAGCGGCATGATGGCCATCGACGGACGCTGGGCGGCCGGGGCGTTCGAGCGTCTGACCCCGAGCCCCGCCACCGGCGAGGTGTACCTCACGGAACTGGTCGAACTCGCGGCGGCGGACGGCCCGCTCGCGGGTGGCGGCTGGCCGGTCGCCGCGGTCGCCGCGAACCCGCGGGTGGCGCTTGGCATCAACGACCGGGTGGAACTCGCGGCGGCGGACGCGGACCTTCGCCAGCGCATCCGCGAGCGCCACATGCGGGCGGGCGTCACCATCGTGGGTCCGGAGACGGTGTTCATCGACGAGGGGGTGGTCATCGGCCCGGACACCACCATCCTGCCCGGCTGCGTTCTCACGGGCGCGACGGCGGTCGGGTCCGGCTGCGAGATAGGCCCCTACGCGGTGCTGCGGAATGCGCGGATTGGGGACGGCGTGCGGGTTGCCGCCACGGTGGTGGCCGATGAGTCGTTGGAAGACGGCGCGGATGCCGGGCCGTGGTCCCACCTGCGCGGCGGCACCGAGATCGCGGCCGGGGCGCACGTCGGCAACTTCGTCGAAATGAAGAACTCGCGGCTCGGCGCGGGCGCCAAGAGCGGGCACGTCAGCTATCTCGGCGACGCGACCATCGGGGCGCGGGCCAACATCGGGGCGGGGACGATCACGGCGAACTGGGACGGCGTCGCCAAGCACCGGACCGAGATCGGAGACGACGCGTTCATCGGATCGGATACGGTGCTGCGGGCACCGGTCGCGATCGGGGCGGGAGCCCGCACCGGGGCTGGCGCGGTGGTGCTGACCGACGTGCCGCCGGGCGCGACCGTGGCCGGGGTGCCGGCGAAGCCAATCGGGCGGCCGGCCGCCGCGGCGGAGGGAGAGCACGATGGTTGACGGCAGGCTGCAGGTCTTCGCGGGCACCTCCCACCCGGCGCTCGCCGCCGCCATCATGGCCGAACTGGAAGCGCCGCTGGGACGGGCCGCGGTGGGCACATGGAAGAACGGAGAGACCCGGGTCAAGCTCGAGGAGAACGTCCGCGGGTCCGACGTGTTCGTCATTCAATCCCTGTGCGAGCCGGTCGATCATCACATCATGGAACTGCTGCTGATGATCGACGCCGCCCGCCGCGCCTCGGCAGCGCGGATCACGGCGGTCCTCCCCTACTACGCCTATGCGAAGCAGGAGAAGAAGACTTCGGGCCGCGAACCGATATCCGCCAAGCTCGTGGCGAACCTGATCGCGACCGCCGGGGCCGACCGGGTACTGACGATCGACCTTCACTCGCCAGCGATCGAGGGTTTCTTCGACATCCCGGTCGATCATCTGCGGGCGACGCCGCTGCTCGCCCGGCACATCGTCCGCGGCGAGAGCGGCGGGAGCGGCGAGATCGTGACGGTGAGCCCGGACGCCGGGGGAGTCGCCCGGGCCGAGGAGTTCCGCAAGCGGGCCGGCGGGTCGCTCGCGATCATCTCGAAGATCCATCCGTCCCCGGATGTCTCCGAGGCGCTCGGCGTGGTCGGCGACGTGGATGGCCGGACGGCCTACATCGTCGACGACATGATCTCCACCGGGGGCACGCTGGCGCTGGCCGCCGAGCGGCTGCGCGAGCAGGGCGCCCGGCACATCCACTGCGCCGCGACCCACGGCATCTTCGCGGCGGACGCGCTCGGGCTGATCGCGGGCTCGTCCATCGAGCGGGTCTTCGTGACCGATACCATCCCGCTGCCGGCGCGCGGCCCGCGGGAGAAGCTCACGACCGTGTCCGTCGCCCCGATGCTGGCGGAGGCGATCATGCGCACCCACAAGGACCTCAGCATCAGCGCGCTGTTCACCTAGCGATGCCACTGCCGCCGAGCCGCCACCCGGCCGCCGCCCCGAAGGAGCCTGCCTCACGGTGAATCCCCAGAGCGTGACCGAAGTCGCCATCGCCGCGCTGTTCCTCGTGCTGCTGACCCTCGCGGCGGTGACTGCCGCGGCCGCCGGCGCGATCAGCCGCTCGCAATTGCGGGCCGCGGCCGAGCGCGGGGTCCGCGCCCGCAGCGTCGAGCGGCTGCTGGACCCGCGACGGTCGTTGCTTGCCGCGCTGGAACTGGCGCAGGCGATCTGCACCGCCGCCGCCGCCAGCCTGCTGACCTCCGCCTTCCTGCGGGAGATCGGCGGCGCGGCCCACTTCGCGGCGGTCGCCACGGTGACGCTGGTCTACCTCGTGTTCGGGCAGGCTCTGCCCCGGGCGTTCGTCGCCGGCGACCCGGAGCGCGGCGCCGGCATCCTGCTCGGGTTGGCCGGAGCGTTCGCCTTCGTGACCGCGCCGCTGACCGCGGCGGGCGACTTCTTCACCCGGCTCTGGAGCGGCATCCTGCCCGGCGGCAGCCGCACCGCGGCCGAGATCGACGCCGAGGAGGACCTGCGGCGGGCGATCGAGGCCCCGGACGACGGCATCATCGAGCCCGAGGAGCGGGAGATGATCGACGCGGTCCTCGAACTCGAGGACACCCCGGTCCGCGACGTGATGGTTCCTCGCGTCGACATGGTGGCGGTGGAGGTGAGCCAGAGCGCGGCCGAGGTGCTGGCGGTCATCACGAGCGCCGGGCACTCCCGCGTGCCGGTGTACCGCGACACCATCGACAACATCATCGGCATCCTCTACGCCAAGGACCTGCTGCCGTTCGTGATCGGCACCACCGAAACGCTGCCGCTGGCCCGCCTGGTGCGGCCGGCCTGGATCGTGCCGGAATCGAAGCGGATCGACGACCTGCTGGCCGAACTCCGGCGCAACCGCATTCACATCGCCATCGTCGCCGACGAGTATGGGGGCACCGCCGGACTGGTCACCATCGAGGACATCATCGAAACCATCGTCGGCGACATCCAGGACGAGTACGACCGGGAAACGCCGATGCTGCAGCGGATCGCGGACGGCGAAATCGTGGCCGAGGGCGGCATTCCGCTGACGGAGATCGAGGACGCGCTCGGCGTGGACCTCGCCGACGAGAACGGCGAGGTGTCCACCGCCGCGGGTTGGGTCCACGTGCACCTCGGACGCCTGCCGCAGCCGGGGGATGTGTTCGAGGCGGACGGCCTGCGCTGCGAGATTCTCGGTGTCGAGGGGCATCGCCTGCGCCGGCTGCGCCTGACCCGGATCGACGGCCCGGGCGAGCGGCCGGGCGACGCCGCGGCCGGATGACCCCTGCCGGGCCGGCCATCGCCTGGAGGGTCATCCGCCGGGACACCGTGGCGAGCACCATGAGCGAGGCCGCCGCCCTCGCCTCGGAGGGCGCGCCGGAAGGCACCGTGGTCGTGGCGCGAAGCCAGACCGCCGGCCGCGGCCGCGCAGGCCGGACCTGGATCGACCCGGGGGCCGCGTTGCTGGCCACGGTCCTCCTGCGGCCTCCGCTTCCCGCTGCCGCGATGACCGCCGCGCCGCTGTGGATGGGCGTCGCGGCGGCGGAGGCGATCGAAGCCGCTTGTCCCGGGCTGCGGGTCTGGATCAAGTGGCCCAACGACCTGTGGCTCGGCGAGCGCAACGCCGGGCGCAAGACGGGCGGCATCCTGGTCGAGATCAAGGCTGGCGGGGCGATGCTGGCCGGGTTCGGCGTGAACCTGGCCTTTCCCGGCGAGGAACGCCCCGATGGCGCGGCGGACCTGCGCTCCTTCGGCGGCGAAACGTCCGCGGACGAATTGCTCGGCTTCCTGCTGGACCGGATCGCGAGGCGCTACACCGCGCTCGTGGCGGCAGGCGGGCGGCTGCCCCTCGATGAGTGGCTGGCCCGAGCGGCGTTGCTGGGAGAGCGGGTTGCGGTCGTGGACGGCGGGAGCGCGGCGGCGGGAAGATTCGCCGGGGTGCGGGAGGACGGAGCGCGGCGGCCCGCGGAGGACTCCGGCGCGGTGCGGGTGGTGGGGGCGGGCGAACTCGCGCGGGGCCCGCGCCCGGCGCCGTAGGGGGGGCGGCTACCGCGACATGGTCGAGGTGCGGACGTAGCGCTCCGGCTGCGGCTGCGGGGGATGCAGGGTGAGGTCGAGGGCCATCCACACCGACCGGGAATACGGGAAGAAGAACAGCGGGAGCAACACCGCTAGCGCCACCGCGATGATTTCCTGGGTCAGCAGCGGGGCGTCGCGCAGCGATGTGCCGAACAGGAGCCAGACCGCGAGCACCAGCGCAAGCGTCTCCGAGAAGACGAGGTTGATGGCGTATCCCCCGATGAAGTAGCCGTCCTCCCGCTCGAACTCCACCTCACAGGTGGGGCAGATCTTCTTCAGCCTGAAGAAGTGCCCGAAGATCCGGCCGCCGCCGCAGTAGGGGCAGCGCCGGGTGAGCGCCCGCGCCGCGAGGACCCGGGCGCGGGCCCAACCGGGCGGGGGCAGGTTCGGCCACGGGAGCGGACCGGAACGCGTCGCGGCGGGGTCGGCGCCGCCCGGCCCGGCGTCAGGCACGGGAGGCCCTGACCTCGGCGGCCAGCGCGGGCACGACCTCGAACAGGTCGCCGACGATGCCGAAGTGGGCAAGCTTGAAGATCGGGGCATCCGGATCGCGGTTGATGGCGACGACGATGTCGCTTCCCTGCATGCCGACGTTATGCTGGACCGCGCCGCTGACGCCGACGGCGATGTAGAGCTTCGGCGTGACCGACCGGCCGGTCTGGCCGATCTGCTCGTGATGCTGGCGCCAGCCTGCGTCGACGACGGCGCGGGTGGCCCCGACCGCCCCGCCAAAGGCGGCGGCCAGATCCTCGACAAGCCGGAAGTTGGCGGCCTCCTTGAGGCCCCGCCCGCCTGCGACCACGACGTCCGCGCCATCGAGCGCGGTGGCCCCGCCGCTCTTGGCCTCGGTGCCGGCGACGCTGGTGCGGAAGTCGCCGGGGCGGAAGTCAACCGCCAGCGACTCCACCTGGGCGGCGCCCGCGCCCGCCGCGGCGCGGGCAAAACTGCCCGCGCGGACGGTGGCGGCCCGAACCGGCCCCGCAACGGTCACGACCGAGTTCGCGCGGCCGCCGAGCACCGAGCGGGTGGCGGCGAGACCGCCGTCCTCCGCCGCGAACGCGATGCAATCGGCGGCGAGCGGCGCGCCGAGACGGGCCGCGACCTTGGGGGCGTAATCGCGCCCGGCGGTCGTGCCGGGCATGAGGATCACGCCCGCCCCGCACGCTGCCTGCGCCGCGCAGATCACGCTGGCGGCGGCCTCGGGGTTGGCGGTGTGGATCCGGGCGTCGTCGACCGCGAGCACGCGGTCGGGTCCGGCCGCGGCGAGTTCGGCGGCGCGCGCCCCCGCTCCCGGCCCGAACACCACCGCGGTCACCGGGCCACCGGCGGCGCGGCCGGCGGAAATCATCTCCCACGAGATGGGCCGCAGGGACCCATCCGCCGCAATCTCGGCGGCGACCAGCACGCCCGACGTCATCGCCATCACCTCATCATCCCGGCGGGCAGGCCCGCCGTTCCCGCCGCGGCCGAGGCCACGGCGGCGCGTCACATCGCCTTCTGTTCCTTGAGCCATTCGGTGAGCCGCCGGGCCGCTTCAGCCGCCGGCACATCCTGGAGGAGCACGCCGGTGACGGATTTCTCCGGCGCCTTCGGGGCGGTCCAGCGAATGTCGGACTCGCCGGGGACGCTTGCGGCCACCACGTCGACCGGCTTCTTCTTGGCAGCCATGATGCCCTTCAGCGACGGGAGCCGGGGCTCGTCGAGGCCGGTGCTGGAGAGCAGCAGGGCCGGCATCGCCACGGTGACGGTCTGGTAGCCGTCCTCCATGTCGCGCCTGAGGGTGAGATGGCCGCCGGACGCATCGACCGACACGATGTTGGAGATGAGCGGCAGATCGAGCAGTTCGGCCACCTGGCCCCCGACCTGGCCGGACTCGAAGTCGTCCGCCGTCTGGCCGGCGATCACCAGCGACGGCGAGATCTTGCCGAGTTCGCCGGCGAGCAACCTGGCCACGGCGAGCGTGCCAAGGCCGTTGGGATCGGCCGTTTCGATATGGACCGCGCGATCCACGCCCATGGCGAGGGCCCGGGTCAGGGCGTCGCGCGCCGAGGCCGGACCGACCGTCAGCACGACCGTGGCGCCCCCGTGCCGTTCGGCAAGCCGCAGCGCAAGCTCGACCGCGTATTCGTCGTAGGAACTCACCACCTGCTGGCCGCCGAACTGCGGGGCGCCGCTCGCGCGGTCGATCTTCACCGCGTTCATGTCAGGCACCTGCTTGACCAGCACCGCGATGGTCAACTGGCCGTTGCCACCATCCATGTCGCCTCGCTTCTCGCTGCCGGCGCAGGTTCGGCGCGCCGCGCGCGCCGCCCGGAGCCGGACGTCCTCCGGGGGGCAATTCTACCCGCAAGCGAACCGGCTGACCGTGGGAACGGCGGCGTACCGCCCGGGCAGGCCGGATCAGGCGTCGTCCTGCGCGACGGCGAGGTGGATATGCAGGGCGAGTTGCAGGCGCAGGCGCAGGTTGGCGTCGTCGAGGTCGTAGCCGGTGATGTCGCGCACCCGGTCAAGCCGGTAGAGGACGGTGTTGCGATGGACGCCGAGGCGCTCCGCCGCCTCCTTCGGGCTGCCGTTGGCCGCGAAGAACGCGGCGAGGGTTTTCAGGAGTTCGGCGTTGTTGTCGCGGTCATAGTCGAGCAGTGCGCCGAGCGTCTCGGCGTACAGATCGCGCAGTTCCGGCAACTCCTCGGCGGCGAAGATGAGGCGGTAGACGCCGAGTTCGTCGAAGCGGGTGAGGTGGCCGGGGCCGTGCAGGCGCCTGCCAAGCGAGAGGGCCTTTCGCGCCTCCCCGTGGGAGCGGCGGATGCCGGGAATGTCGGCGCGGGGCGTCCCGACGCCGGCGGAGATGAGCAGCCCGGCGCGGCTGGCGCCCGCCAGCGAGGCGAGTTCGTCGCGGATGGCGGCGGCGGCCCGGGCGCCCTCGGCCGGGGTGGTGGCCGCCCACAGGATCTCCGCGCTATTGTGGCGGACCCGCCACAGCGGCCGGGGACCGCGGCCGCCGTGGACCCGGGCCAGGGTTTCGCCCAGCACATCCCAGCGTTCGTCGCTGCCCTGGGCGCGGACCGGAACGCCGGCGGCCGGGTCGAGGCGGATCACGATGGCGACATGGGGTTGGGCGAGATCGTGGCCGAGCCGCCGCGCCTGCTGCAGCAGGGTCGTCTCCGAGCGGAGCGCGCCATCGAGGACCTCGTCCAGCACGTTCAACTCCACCTCCCGGCGAACGGTGGCGGCCGCCTGTTCGCGGGCCAGCACGATCGAGCAGGCGGCCGCGCCGCGAGCGGTGGCCTGGCCGTCCTCCGCGCTGGCGCGCCCGGCGGGGGTGAGCAGGGAGATGCTGCCGAGCAGGCCATCCCGGCCGATCACCGGGGCGACGACCCTGGCCCACGATCCGCCCAACTCGAAGATGCTGGTCGGCGGGTCGGCCGGGCTGCCGTCGGCGACCGAGCGCAGCCAGCGCACCACCGCGGGCCGCTCGCGAACCAGCAACGCTTCGAGTTGCTCGCGCGCGGGGCCCTGCCGGGGGGCGCCCTGGTAGGCGAGGACACGGCCATCCCGCCCCTCCAGCACCACTGCCCGCCCGGAAACCTGGTTCAGCGCGCGGACGAGCCCGGCCAGCGGCTCTCCGGCGATGGCGAGTTCCATCAGGCGGCGAAGCACCTCCTGGCCGCTGCGCTGAACCTCGCGCCTGCGCTCGGTGATGATCCGCGCCGCCTCACGCTCGAGCGGCCCGACATCCGCGGTCCGGGGCAGGAGAAGCAGTGGCAGGCCGGTCTCCTCGGCGGCTTCCCGGGCGGCCTTGCTGGCGGTCCCGGTGAGCGCGAGGGCGGCAACGCCAAATCCCGCGAGTTGATGGATCGCGCCCGGGAGCGTGAGGCGTTCGTCGAGTTGCTCGAGCACGGACTCCGGGAGGAGGACGAGTTCGCCGCCGGTCAGGTGCGCGAAGGCCGGAGGAGCGGGGCGGATGCGGGTCGCCCAGGTGACCTCACGCCCGAGCCCGGCCTCCCCGGCGACGACCCGGGTGCCGGTGGGGAGGGCCAGCGCGATGACGTCGGCGACGGTGATCATGCCGGGCCGCCTAGCCGCCGTACCGCTCGTGTTCCCACGGGCTGACCTGGCGGCGGTAGTCCTCCCACTCTGCGCGCTTCACATGGAGAAACTGGTCGAAGATGTAATCGCCGAGGGCGTTGCGGCAGAAGTCGCTGCCGGCCAGCAGGTCGAGCGCCATGCCCATGGTCCGCGGCAACTCGCGCACGCCGAGCCGCGCGAGTTCGCCGTCGTCATGGCGGACGAGGTTCTCGTCGAGCGGCGGTGGCGGTTCCTCCGCGCGCTCGATGCCGTCGAGCATCGCGGCCAGCGAGAGCGCGAGCGCAAGGTAGGGGTTGGCGAGGTTGTCGGGCGACCGGAGTTCGAGTTCGATCATGTCGCTCGTGGAGGGGCCCGAACTGGGAACGCGGACCAGCGAGGCCTGGCTCAACCGCGCCCAGGTGGCGTGCCGCGGAGCGCGATGGCCGGCCGCCAACCGCTTGAAGGAGTTGACCGTCGGGCCGAGGACGGCGGTCATGGGAGCGGCATGCTCGAGAAGCCCGGCGATGGCGTGCCGGCCTTCCGCGTTGAGTTCGTCGCCGTGACCGAGGGCGTCGGAGCCGTCGGCGGCCCGCAGCAGACGCTGGAAGATGTGCATGCCGGAGCCGGGGGCGTCGGTCCGCGGTTTGGGCATGAAACTGGCCCGGAGCCCATTGCGGGCGGCGACCGCGCGGATGACCTGGCGGACCGTGAGGATCTGGTCGGCCATGCGGAGGGCGTCGACCGTGAGCAGGTCGAGTTCCTCCTGGCCGGGACCGGTCTCGTGATGGGCGCCGCCAACGGCGATCCCCATGCTCTGGAGGGCGCTGACGATCTCGTCGCGGGTCGCGCTTGCCGGTTGGTTGCCGACGCCGAAGTAGCCGGCGTCGTCGAGCGCGGCGTCGCCGGCGAAGAGGTAGAACTCGAGTTCGACCGCGACCCGGTAGGCGTATCCGGCCTCGCGGGCGGCGGCGACCGCCCGCTCCAGCAGCGAACGGGGGTCGCCGGCGGCGGGGTGCCCCTCCCGGCGGGGGACCGAGCCCGTGGGCCGCGCCCGCGGGGCGCCCCCCGGGGGGGCGGGCAGGGTGAGGGTCCGCGGGTCCGGGGCGAGGAAGAGGTCGAGTTCGATCTCGCGCAGCCCGCCGGTGACGGCTGCCCCGTCGAAGCGGTAGCCGTGGTCCATGACGCCGGGCAGCAGGCCGACCGGGATCGTCATCACGCGGAGCCCGCCGGCGATGTCGCTGAACTGCAGATCGACCAGTTGCGCCTCGGCCTGCCGGACCTGGTCGAGCATCTCGGAAGGGGTGGTCACCGTCCCGCTCCAATCCCTTTGGGCGATGCGCCCAAGCAACGCCGGGAGGGTAGCGGGTTTCCACGTCCACCGCAAGGCGGCCGCGATCCATGACCCCGGAGAGCTCCGCGGCACGGACGTCCGGCCGGCGCGCCGACCGTGGCGACGGCGCGGGATTCCGGGCCGCGCAGACGGCAACGCACCCCGCTTGGATGCATCGCCCAAACAGATGCCCGCGCGCTCTTGCCTGCCGCACTTTCCCGCGCGGGCGGTGAATCCTAGACTCCACCCTGCACAGCGACGTGCGAACCCGCCCGGGCGTGGCAGCCCGGGGCTGGAACGGAGCCCGGGCGCTCCCACGAAGTGCCGCGTGGTGGCGGCGGGTCTCGTCGAACGTCGTCCTCGCGAGGGATGGCCCGGGAAGGAGAGCCCGGACGCCCTGCCGGAGGTATCGCCCAGGCGGTGGGCAGGAGCACACCCATGGAGAACCCGCGCTCGGTCTACGCACCCCTGCACCGTGCCGCGTACGAGCGCGACGCCTGCGGCGTGGGGCTCGTGGTGGACATCGCCGGCCGGCCGTCCCGCGACATCGTCGACCGGGCGCTCGCCGGCATCGTCAACCTGACCCACCGGGGAGGCGTCGGGGCGGACGCGCGCACCGGCGACGGCGCGGGCATCCTCACGCAGGTGCCGTTCGCGTTGTTCGCCCCGGAGCTCGCGGCGGCGGGCCGGGCCACGCTGCGGCCGGGAGATCTCGGCGTCGCGATGGTCTTCCTGCCGACCGATCCGGCCCGATCGGCCGCCTGCCGCGACGGCCTGTCGGCGGCGATGGTGGCCGAGGGTCTCGACGTGATCGGCTGGCGGGAGGTTCCGACCGACCCCTCGGTCCTCGGCGACGTCGCCCGCTCGACCCTGCCGGGCATCGCGCAACTGCTGGTGGCGCGGCCGTCGGGTCTCGACGAGGAGAGCTTCGAGCGGGCGTTGCTGCTCGCCCGGCGCGCGGCGGAGCGAGCGGCGCAGGCGGGCGGCTGCGGCGAGAGCGACTTCTTCGTCGCCTCCTGCTCGGCGCGCACGATCGTCTACAAGGGGTTCTGCCTCCCCGAGGATCTGCCGGCCTTCTACGCGGACCTTCGGAACCCGGCGTACGCGAGCGCCATCGCGCTGTTCCACCAGCGGTACAGCACCAACACCCTGCCCACCTGGGCAATGGCCCAGCCATTCCGGGCGATCGCCCACAACGGCGAGATCAACACCGTGGAGGGCAACCGCCTCTGGATGAAGGCCCGCGCCCCGCAACTCGAACTGGACGGGATCGGCCCGGAGCGCCTGCAACCGGTGGTCTCGCTGAGCGGCAGCGACTCGCTGAGCCTCGACAACGCGCTGGAACTGATCGCCCGCGGCGGCCGCACCCTGCCCCACGCCCTGATGATGCTGGTGCCGGAGCCCTGGGAAAGCCTCACCGACATGGACCCGGCGGTGCGGGCGTTCTACGACTACCACGCGGGGCTGATCGAGCCGTGGGACGGCCCGGCGGCGCTCGGCTTCACCGACGGAGTGCTGGCGGGCGCGACGCTGGACCGCAACGGCCTGCGCCCGCTCCGCTACGCGATCACCAGCGATGGGCTGTTCATCGCCGGCTCGGAGGCGGGAACGGTGGCCGTCGATCAGGCCACGGTGATCGAGAAGGGCCGCCTCGGGCCCGGGCAGATGATCCTCGTCGACACCCGGCGCGGCGTGGTCCTGCACAACGACGACCTGAAGCGCGAGGTCGCCGGCACCGCGCCTTACGGGGAGTGGCTTGCCGGAGGCCGGATCAGGCTCGACGTGCCGCGGATCGAGTGGGAGGTTCCCGCGCCCGCCGCGCCGGGCCGCAAGGAGGCCGATCCGGCGGCGGTGGCGCTCCAGCGCTCCTTCGGGTACAGCGCCGAGGATCTCCGGCTGATCGTCCAGCCGATGGCGGGCGAGAACAAGGAGCCCACCTGGTCGATGGGCGACGACGCTCCGCTGGCCGTCCTGTCCGACAAGCCGCGGCCGCTGCACGCCTACTTCCGGCAACGGTTCGCGCAGGTCCCCAACCCGCCGATCGACTCGCTGCGGGAACGTAGCGTCATGGCGCTCGACAGCTTCGTGGGCCGGCGCGGCAACCTGCTGGCCGCCACCCCGGAGCAGGCCCGCCTCGTCCACCTCGAGAGCGTGGCGCTCGACGACGCGACCCTCGGGGCGCTTGCCGGGCTCGACGTTCCCGGCGCCCGGGCGGTGACGATCCCCACCCTCTACCTGCTGCCCGCGGAGGGCGCGGAGCCGGGCGCAGGGCTGCTGGGCGCCCTCGACCGGGTGGTCGGCGAGGCCCGCGCCGCCATCGCCGCCGGGGCGACGATCGTGGTGCTCTCCGACCGCGGCGCCGGCGAGGGGACCGTGGCGCTGCCGATGCTGCTGGCGGTCGGGGCGGTGCACCAGGCGCTGATCGCCGACGGGTCGCGGCTGCTGGCCGATCTCGTCGCGGACTCCGGCGAAACGTGCGACGTCCACGCGTTGGCCTGCCTGATCGGGTACGGCGCGTCGGCGGTGTGTCCGTGGCTGGCGCTCGACGCCGCCGCCAGCTACGCCGGCACCCGCGGCCACGAGGGGATGACGGTGGGAGACCTCCACCACAACTACCTCTCGCAGCTGGAAAAGGGGTTCCTCAAGATCACCGCGAAGATGGGAATCTCTACGGCCATGGGGTACCGGGGCGCCCAGATCTTCGAGACGATCGGCGTGGCGGACGAGGTCATCGGGCGGGCCTTCGCGGGCACGCCGGCGCGCCTCGGCGGCATCGGCTTCGGGGAAATCGAGACCGACACGCTGCGCCGCTACCGCGAGGCGTACGTCGAGCCGCAGCCCAAACTGCCCGACCTCGGTTTCGTGCGATACCGGAAGGATGGCGAGCCGCACGGCTACGAGCCGCCAATGGTCAAGTTGCTCCAGGCTGCGGTGAACGCGGAGACGCCGGATCACGACCTGTACCGCGTCTACCGCGAGCACGTGGCCGCCCACCCGCTGACGGCGGTGCGCGACCTGATCGAGATCCGGCCGCTCGGGGCAGCGATCCCGGTTGACGAGGTGGAATCGGTCGAGGCGATCGTCAGCCGCTTCGTGGTGACGGCGATGAGCCTCGGGGCGCTCTCGCCGGAGGCGTACCGCACGCTGGCGATCGGGATGAACCGCCTCGGCGGCCGCTCCAACTCGGGCGAGGGCGGCGAGGACCCCGAGTGGTACGGCGAGGAGGGGCAGGACGTCCCCCACTCGAAGATCAAGCAGGTGGCGTCGGGCCGCTTCGGCGTCAACGCCAGGTACCTGGCGATGGCGGAAGAACTCGAGATCAAGATGGCCCAGGGGAGCAAGCCCGGCGAGGGCGGCCAACTCCCGGGGCACAAGGTGACGCCGTTCGTGGCGCGAATCCGGTACGCGGTGGCGGGCCTCCCGCTGATCTCGCCGCCGCCGCACCATGACATCTACTCCATCGAGGACCTGGCGCAACTGATCTACGACCTGAAGCAGATCAACCCGCGCGCGAAGATCGGCGTGAAACTGGTGGCCGAGGCGGGCGTGGGCACGGTGGCGGCCGGCGTGGCCAAGGCGAAGGCCGACTACGTGCTGGTCAGCGGCCACTCCGGGGGAACCGGGGCGTCGCCCCTGACCTCGATCAAGTACGCCGGTGCGCCGTGGGAACTCGGCATCGCCGAGACCCAGCAAACGCTGGTGATGAACGGCCTGCGGTCGCGGGTCCGGCTCCGGACCGACGGCGGGATCAAGACCGCCGAGGACGTGGTGAAGGCCGCGATGCTGGGCGCGGAGGAGTACGGGTTCGGCACCTCGGTGCTGATCGCGATCGGCTGCGACATGGCGCGGCAGTGTCACCTCAACAGTTGCCCGACCGGGATCGCCACCCAGCGCGAGGATCTCCGGGCGAAGTACACGGGCAGGCCCGAACAGGTGGTCAACTACTTCGCGTATCTGGCGCAGTCGGTGCGGGAACTGCTGGCCTCGCTCGGGGCGCGAAGCCTCGGGGAACTGGTGGGCCGGTCGGACCTGCTGGCGCAGCGCGCGCTCGAGGGCCGCGCCGGCATGCTGGACCTTTCGGCGATGTTCGCGCCTCCCGCGCCGGAGCACGAGCGCAAGAAGAGCGTCGATCTGCCGCGCGAGGGAGAGACGATCGACGACCGGTTGCTGCCGCGGATCATCGAGGCGATCGAGGCCGGCCGGCCGGTTTCGCTGGAATCGGCCATCGCCACGCCGGACCGCACCGCGGGCGCCAAGATCGCCTACGCCATCGTCTCCCGCCCCGGCCTTGCGCCGCGGCCGGGCGATGTCTCCATCTCCTACACCGGCAGCGCCGGGCAGAGCTTCGGAGCCTTCATCGTGGACGGCATGCGGCTGACGCTCGAGGGCGAGGCCAACGACTACGTCGGCACGGGCATGAGCGGCGGCGAGATCGTGATCCGCCCCTTCGCCGGGGCCGCCTACCAGACCCCGCAGGTGATCGCCGGCAACACCCTGATGTACGGCGCGTCGGGGGGCCGGGTCTTCATCGCCGGGCGGGCGGGCGAGCGCTTCCTGGTGCGCAACAGCGGCGTGACGGCGGTGGTCGAAGGCGTGGGCGACCACGGCTGCGAGTACATGACCGGCGGCAAGGCGGTGGTGCTCGGTCCGACCGGACGCAACTTCGGGGCGGGCATGACGAACGGCGTGGCCTGGGTCTACGATCCCGACGGAGCGTTTCCGGCCCGGATCAACGGCGAATCGGTGCTGCTCGAGGCAGTCTCCGCCGACACCGACACCAGCGAGTTGCGGGACCTGATCGAGCAGCACGTGGAACGGACCGGGAGCCCGAACGGGCGCGCCCTGCTCGCATACTGGCCGGAGGCGCGGTCCCGCTTCTGGCAGGTCATCTCGCGGGCGCTGATCGCGGCCCGGCTCGAGCAGGAGGCGATGGCCGCCTCCCCAGCCGCCGACTGAGCCCCTCGCCCGACATCCAGCGACGCGTCCCGGCCCGCTGCCTCCCGCGGCGGGCCGGTCCCGTGGCGGACCCGTGCGGCGCCGGGGCCGGACCGGCTACCATCCGCGCGAGGGCTCGGCATGGGGAGGCGGGATGAGCGGAGGGGATGCCTACGGCGCGCTGCGCGGGCGGGTGCGCGCCTTCCGGCCGGAGTGGAAGGACCACACCCCCCACTTCCAGATGCTCGTCGATGGAGCGGGCGAGCCGTTCCGCGCCGCAATCAACACCAAATCGAACGAACCTGGTCCGGGGAACTCGGATCTGCTGTACGTGGTGGACGAGAACTTCCTCCACCCGATCAGCGAGCAGTTGCTGCGGCTTCGGCCGGGATTCACGCCGCTGCCGCGGCGGCACAGCGGGGCTGCGGTTGACTACCAGCGTGGCAACCTGTTCGACCGGGCGGTGATGCGCCGGATTCCCGCGTTCCTGCCGGGGCCCAACAACGACCTGAACGACGAACTCGCCTTCCACGCGACCCGTTCGATCGAGGACCCGAAGGTCGAGGTGTACATCGTCGGCAACCGCTGGGGGCCGGAAGCGGGCCATCCTGACGAGGTGTTCGACTTCGAACCGGGCAACGGCATCCACGACATCCACATGAACCAGGGGAACTCCGGACGGCATGCCCACGACAACGGCATCTGGCAGGACGGGGCCGTCTTTTTCCGCGACGCCGCCACCGGGCTGTGGACGGGCATCTTCCTCGCCTTCCAGGCGCAGGCCTGGCACACCGACGACCGCGGCGATCCGGTCGAGACCGGCCCCCGCTCCCGGACCGGGTACGAGCCGGGGCCGGCGGAACCGGATCTCGCGGTGCGGATCATGGCGGCGGTGGTCAACCCGGAGCGCGGGGCGGAGGAGTCGGTCACCCTGCTCAACATCACGCCCGGGGCAATCGACCTGGCCGGCTGGGAACTGGCCGACAAGCGCAACCGGCGGCAGACGCTGCGGGGGAACATCGGGCCGGGGCAAAGCCGGCAACTCGGGATTGCCGACGGCCTCGACCTCGGGCGCGACGGCGGCGCGCTCACCCTGTACGATCCGCAAGGGCTGAAGGTCCACGGCGTGTCCTGGACGAAGCGGGAGGCGCGCCGCAAGGGGTGGACCGTCACGTTCTAGGGACCATGTCGCCGGGAGGGCCCGGCACACGCCACGTCGGCATTTCGCCGCAGGAAAGGGATCACCACATGAGCGACCGGAGCCGTGACGAGAAGATCGCCCGCTTCAGGCAGAGCGAGCAGTGGCTGCGCGAGGCAGTCGCCGGGCTGTCGGATGCCGACCTGTCGGCCCGGCCGATCGCCGGGGAGTGGTCGATCCGGGAGGTCGTCCAGCACCTCGCGGACGGGGAGATCATCGCCGCCGGCAGGCTGCGGCGGGTGCTCGCGGAGCCGACCCCGGAACTGGCAGGCTACGACGCCGCGGCCTTCGGCGAGGCGATGCACTACGCGACGCTGCCGGTGCCTGCGGCTCTCGCGGTCTTCGGCGCGGTCCGCAACCACTCGGCGGCGATCGTGGACCACCTCGAACCGGAGCAGTGGAACCGCAGCGGCATCCACACCGAGTACGGCGAGCAGAACGTGGAGCGGATCGTGGAGGGCGGCGGCAACCACGTCGAGGCGCACGTCAACCAGATCAGGGAGGTGCGGGCGGCGCTCGGCAAGTAGCAGGCGGCGCGGCGCGGCACGGCGGGCACGATCGCGAGGGATCAGGGGCGCACCGCCGCGCCGCTCCCACGCTCCGGACGGGCTATGACCCCGCCGCCGGCAAGCGGGCGTGCCGCCAGTCATCGGCGGCGGGCAGGAACGAGAGCAGGATCAGGCCCGCCGCGGCGCCCCACAGCCAGCCGCCGAGCACGTCCCCCGGCCAGTGCGCGCCGAGACGAACCCGGCTCCACCCCATCAGCAGCGCGGCCAGCAGGCACAGGGCCTGGCAGACGCGCAACCGGGAGCCCGTCATGACCCGCGGCGCCACCCCGGCGATCACCACCAGCAGCGCCATCGCGCTGAAGGAGTGGCCGCTGGGGAACCCGAGACCATCGGCGAGTTCCAGCACCCGCACCATGTCCGCTGGCGGCCGTCGACCGGCCCCGGCCGCCTTGAGCAGCCCGTTGATCGGCCGGAGCAGCGCGGCCGCGACCACGAATCCTGCCCCGACCGGATCGCCTGCGCGCCAGATGAGCCCGGCCACGGCGGCGATGAAGGCCACCGACGGGAGCCACAGCCCGATCCACGAAATCGCGGCGGCGAAGTGGTCCAGCCCCGGGCCGCCGGCGCGTTGCACCCAGCCTGCGACCACGGGATCGAGCCGGAACCATTCTCCCCTCGCGGCGAGCAGGGAGAGCGCCGCCGCGACCAGGGCGATGGCACTGCCCAATCGACG
>JBJTKE010000669.1:0-29023 GCA_046096285.1 Chloroflexota bacterium | reverse complement strand
GGCAAGGGCAAAGGAGGCGATGGGGCCACCCGGCCGGACCGCGACCGCGACCGGGACCGCGACCGCGACCGCACGCCCGGGGCGGAGGGGCCCTGCGGTGACGGCTCCATCGAGGACAACCGCTGCGACACGGACGCGCAGTGCTGCACCGGCCTGTGCAAGAACAAGCACAAGGGCCGGGAGAGCGAGGGCCGCTGCCGCTGCCAACGCCGCGGGCTGCCCTGCGCGGAAGACCGCAACTGCTGCCAGGCGAACGGCAAGCAAATGACCTGCGTCGACGGGGTCTGCGGGTTCCCCGGACCGTCGCCGGTCCTGGTGGCGACCGGCGAGCCGTGCGTCGCGGGCGTCGATGCCTGCGCGGACGCCAACGCCGCCTGCGTCGCCTACCGGAGCGGCGATCCCGCCGGGACCTACTGCCTTGTCGCCACCGGCTCGGCCTGCGCGTCCGACGAGGACTGCATGACCGAGACCTGCGAGAGCGGCTCGTGCAGCGCGAAGGTCCGGTCCGGCAAGGCCTGCGCGGCTGCAAGCGACTGCGCGAACGGCACGGACTCCTGCGCCGGCTACGACCTCGGCCCGGACTCGCCCGCAGGCGACTACTGCCTCAAGCCGCAGGGAGACCCCTGCTCCGCCGATGACCAGTGCATCACCGGGTTCTGCACCGAGGGAACCTGCGAGAAGTGCACGGTCTGCACCGGCGGCTCGTGCGACTACACGACCATCAACGACGCCACCACGGCTTCCCTGCCGGATGGAACCCATATCGGCATCGCGCCGGGAACCTACGACGAGGCTGTCGCGCCGGCCAGCAGCTACACCTACCGGCGCTGCGGTTCGCGCGGCACGGTGACCTGGAAGCAGACGACGAGCCCGTCCGACTACTCGCTGTGGGTCGATGGCGACTACGTGATCACCGTCATGGACATCACGTTCATCCCCGGCAACGACTTCGCGCTCTACGCGGATGACGGCTCGCTGTCGCTGATCCGGGTGACGGTGAAGGACAAGCAAAATGTGGTCGGGAACGAGGGATCCGTGGGCACCGCCTCGGAGTGCGGCTTCCTCTCGCTGATCGACTGCACCATCGAGAACAACTACAGCTACTACAAGGGCGGCGGCATCTACTGCGACTCCAGCAAGGTGTTCGCGGTCAACACCACGATCAGCGGCAATACCGTGGATGTGGGCCTGAGCAACGGCGACAGCGGCGGCGGCGCGATCTTCTTCGACAGTTGCTACGGCATGTTCTCGAACTGCGCCATCACCGGCAACACCGCCGGCTTCGGCGGCGCCTTCTACGGCGACTCCGCGAACAACGTGACCGTCGACGGGTGCACCCTCACCCGCAACACCGCGGGCGCGGCGTCGCTCGACACCTTCCACGGCCGGGGCGGGGCGTTCTACGTCGACGCCTGGAACGATGCCGAAACCCTGACGCTCTCCGGCACGACGACCGTGACCGGCAACACCGCGCTCGACGGCGGCGGCATCGCCTCCTCGCGGCAGCCGTCCGGGATGCCGCCGGTCATCTCCGGCGCGCAGAGCCGGGTGAAGAACAACACCGGCGGCGTCCAGTGCATCAGGTCGGACGATGGGGGCACGACCTTCACCCCGGTCGCGAACTGCGCTTATTGATCGTTTCTTGATGCTCCGGGGCCGGTAAGCCGCGCCAGCTTAAGCGCTGGCGGGGGTTCCCGGCCCGTTCACAGCGGGATCGCTGCGCGCGGTCCGCGCCGGGTCCGGTGGGCCGCCCGACGCCATTCACCCCCAATGGCTTCGAGGACGGCCGCCGGACCCGGCGCGAATCGGGTAATCGCCAGTCGAAATCCGACGCATCGAAAAGGGGAACGGCATGGACCAGTCATCGTTCGACCGCATCGCCCGATTGCTCGGCGGGGCGGCCTCCCGCCGGGCCGGGCTGCGGGCCGCGCTTGGCGCGCTGACCGGCCTCGCCGCCGGCGATGCGCTGGCGAAGCCCGGCCACGGCGCGCCTGCGGAAAAGGCCAGGACCGGGGCCGCCGCCAGTGGCCGGCGCGCGAAGCCCGCCGGCCCCTGCGGCGACGGCTCCGGCGCGGCCAACCAGTGCCGGAAGGACAAGGACTGCTGCACCGGCTATTGCAAACTCGGCAAGACCGGCAAGAGCGGCCGCTGCCGCTGCCTCAAGCGCGGCAAGCCCTGCACGGCCAGGCAGACCTGCTGCGGCGGGGCGCCCTGCACCAACGGCACGTGCCCGAGGCGGCGGCGCTGCCTCGCAGCCGGCGCGGCCTGCACCCCGAAGAGCACCTGCTGCGGCAAGAATGTCTGCGTCTCCGGGGTCTGCAAGCCCGGGGGGCCGGTTCCCGTTGCGACCGGGAAGGCCTGCGACCCGGACGCCGACACCTGCGCCGACGCCGCGGCCTCCTGCATCGGCTACGACAGCGACGACCCGGAGGGAACCTTCTGCGTGCTGCCGACCGGCACGTCCTGCGCCGGCAACAACGACTGCTTCTCGCAGGATTGCGACGGCAGCGTCTGCAAGGCCATCGTCTGCGACGTCTGCGCCGATCCGCTCGCCTGCACCTACCAGGATCTCGAATCCGCGGTGCAGGGCACGGCGGCTGGCGGCCGCATCCGCATCGCCCCGGGGACGTGGGACGCCCCGGCCACCATGCTCATGCCGAAGAGCCTGCGCTTCGAGGCCTGCGGCGGCGTGCCCGGCGTGATCATGAAGGGATCGGGCAACTTCTGCCTGCTCGACACCACCGACGGCATCTCCCTCACGGTCAAGAACATCGAGTTCCAGCACGACAAGGCGTTGTCCAGCCTGTGCGCCAATACCGTCAGCGCCTGGGCCACCCGGCCCACGATCACCGCGATCGGCTGCACGTTCCCCTCCACGGTGAACGTCAGCGCGGTCAGCGCCTACGGACCGGTCGAAATCACCGTCACCGATTGCATCCTCGACGGCACGAACGTCGAGGCGCTCATCGACGGCGGCGGCTCGCCCTCCACCCTCCGTTTCATCCGCACGGTCCAGAAGAACCTGACGGCGACCTACGGCTTCAACATCGAGAACGACGTGGCCCTGATCATGACCGACTGCGAGGTGGCCAACAACATCGTCACGGGCCAGGGAGCCGGCATCTCCGCGGCGGCGATCGCCGCGACCGCTGCCTGCAGCGTCACGCTGGCCGGCACGACGGAGATCATCGCCAATTCGGCCAGTAACGCGGGCGGCGGCATCCTGCTGGGTCTCGGCGCAGGTTCGCTGTCGCTGACGATGACCGACACCTCGTCGATCACCGCGAACTCGGCTCCGCAGGCAAGCGGCATCGGCGTGGACAAGACCAGCGCCACCGGCACGATCACGGTCACCGGCGCGTCCACCCGGGTCTCCGGCAACACCGTTGCCCCGGACCAGTGCGCCTACACGATCAACAGCGGGGCAAACTGGATCGCCGTGGCGGACTGCGAGTCCTTCTGACGGGCAGGCGGGGCGCACGGGCTGCGCCCCGCCGTTTCGTCATCCCGGGTCCGCGCGGCCGGAACACCGGCAACGCGCGGGCCCATCATCGGGTAGCATGGCGTGGGTCACCTGACATGACACATGTGAGGGCGCGCCGATGGCGGGCCATCACGCGGCGGGACATGCCGTGGGTGCTCCGGCCATGCAACCCTGGGAACCGGGCGTCGGCCCGGCGCTGATCGGGCGGGAGCGCGACCTCGCGCTCGCCCGGGAGGCGCTGCTGTCCGGGCGGGCGCGCATCGTCACCCTCGCCGGGCCGGGCGGCGTCGGCAAATCGAGCCTCGCCGCCCGGCTCGCGGCCGATCTCGCGCCGGAGTTCGCGCATGGCGTGGTGGTCGTGCCGCTGGCGGCGGTGCGCGAGCCCGCGCAGGCGCTGTCCGCCATCGCCGCCGGGTGCGGCGTTCCCGGACCCGGGGAGATCGCCGGGGCCCGCGACCTCGCGGCCTTGCTGGCGGGCAGGCGCCTCCTGCTGGTGCTCGACAACTTCGAGCAACTGCTCGACGCCGCCCCGGATGTCGCCCGGCTCGCCGCGGGCGCGCCGTTGCTCCGCCTGCTCGTGACCTCCCGCGCCCCGCTCCGGCTCGGGGGCGAGCAGGTCCTGCCGGTGGGCCCGCTCGCCCTCCCGGCGGCCACCGACGCCGCGGCGCGAGCCGCCGCGCCCGCCGTGCACCTGTTCATCGAGCGGGCGCGGGCGGTGGATCCGGCCTTCGCTCCCGGCCCGGAGGACCTCGAGGCCGTCGCCGCGGTGTGCGGCAGGCTGGAGGGCATGCCCCTCGCCATCGAACTGGCCGCGGCCCGGGTGACCGTGTTGCCGCCCGCCGCCATGCTGCCCCGCATGGCCACGCTGCTGCCGCTGCTCGGAAATCTCCGCCGCGACGCCCCCGACCGCTTCGCCTCCATGCGCGACGCCATCGCCTGGAGCTACGACCTGCTCTCCCCGGAGGAGCAGCGCGCCTTCCGGCAGTTGTCGGTCATCCCCGGCGCGTTCCCGCTCGCCGCCGCCGAGTGCCTGCTCGGCGGCGGCGATCCCATCGCCGGGCTCGACCTGCTGACCGCGCTGGCGGACTCCAGCCTGGTCCGGCTCATGCCGCCGGTGCGGGGCGTGCCCCGGTTCGGGATGTTCGAGACCATCGCCGAGTATGGCCGGGAACGCGCCGCCGCCCTCGGCGAGCTCGATGCGCTGAACGAGGCGGGCATCGGCTGGCTGGCGGCCCACCTGCGCGGGTTGCTGGCCGAAACGCTGCGGCCCGCGGCCGACGAGGACATCGCCCTCGACCAGACCGACGCCCTCCACGACGCCGCCCGCGCCGCCATCGCCTGGCTCGCCGGCCGCGGCGACCTGGCGGGCGCGTGGGACCTCGCCGGCAGCCTCTGGTTCTACCGGGTCTCCCGGGGTTGGGCGGCCAGCGCCGCGCGAGATCTCGCCGGACTGGCCGCGGAGGGCCTGCCCCCGGCGGTTGCCGCCCACGACCTGGCTGGCGGGGCGTGGGTGGCCGCTGTCGGCGGCGACGGCGTGCTGGCCGAACGGCTGGCCCGCGCCGCGCTCTCCGCCGCCACCGACGACGGCGCAGCCGCCGCCGCCGGGGTGGCCCTCAGCCTCGCCCTCAGCGCCCGCGACCGCGGCGAGGAGGCCGCCGCCGCCGCTGAGGCCGCCGTGGCCGCCGCCCGCACCGCCGCCGACGGGACGTGGCTGCCCTTTGCGCTGAACCGGCTCGGGCGGGCGCTGGTCGACGCCGGAGACGTGCGCCGGGCGATTCCCCTGCTGGAGGAGGCCCTCGCCCGCTGGCGTGAGCGCCGGTTCGGCTGGGGCGTGGGCACCGCGCTCGGCAACCTCGGCGACGCGGCGCGGCTTGCCCGCGACCGGGACGCCGCCGCGGGCTGGTACCGGGAGATGCTCGCCCTGCCGACCGACCCGCGCGACCGCTGGGGCATCATCGAGGCCCTGCTCGGGCTGGCCGGGATCGCCGCGGCGGGCGGCGCGCACGAGCGTTGCGCCATGCTGCTTGGCGCGGCGTCGGCGTTGCGGACCGAGGCGGGCGTCGGTCTGCTGGCGGGAGACCCGCGGGAGGGCGAGGACGCGGCCGCCGCCCGCGCGGCGCTCGGGGAGGCGGCGTTCGCCGCGGCCTTCGCCTCCGGGGCGGAGTGGTCATTCGAGGAGACCCTGCGGCGGGCCATCGCCGACGATCCGCCGGCCTCCGCAGCCGGGGAGGCCGGTCTGCTCAGCCCGCGGGAACGCGAGGTGCTGCGGCTGCTGGCGGCGGGCCGCTCCGATCCGGAGATCGCCGAGCGGTTGTTCATCAGTCCCCGCACGGTGGAGAGCCACTGCGCGCGAATCTACCGGAAACTCGGCGTGGACAACCGGACGCAGGCCTCGCTGGAAGGGCTGCGGCTCGGGCTGCTCGACGGGTAGCCGATTCCCCCCACCCCGCGCATACCTTGACAGGGTCGAATCTCTCGCCCGGACCGGGGCGGCCGCGCCCGTATGCGCCTGGCCCCGGTGCGCCGTCGGCCCGGCGGATCGGGTGGGGACGGGAGCACGCGGCCGCGTGACGCACGTCACGCCCGGCGGGTGACCGGCGTCGCGGCCCCGGATCGCGCCCGGCCGCAGGATGGTCCCGGCGCGAGAGACGCGCCGGCGCAGGCGGGCACCCAGGTTCGTCCCGCCCGCGCCCTCTTCGACCCCCTCACAGGAGCGACGATGAACGGCGCGACCTTCGATCACATCACCAGGAACACCGGCCGCCGCATCGGCCGCCGCGCGGCGGCCCTGTCGCTGGCCGGGATCGCCGCCTCGCTCGCGGGAGCGGGTGTGGGAGCGGGAGTGGGAGCCGCCGCGGGCAGGCGCGGCGAGCGCGACGAGCGCGGCGATCCCGGCATGGCAGGCGGCGCCGAGGGGCCTGTCGAGTCCGAGCGCAAGGGCGACACGGGAGGCGGAAACGGCAAGAACGGCAAGGGCCGCGGAAACACCTGCGCCGCGGCGGGCAAGCGCTGCAAGCGGTCCTCGGAGTGCTGCGGCGGGCGATGCGCGGGAACCGGGAAGAGCAGGACGTGCACTGGCGGCGGGGATTCCGGCAAACCCGGCAACCCGGGCAACCCCGGCGGGCCGGGGGCCTGCGTTCCGCGCTGCGACGGCCGCACCTGCGGCCCGGACGGCTGCGGCGGTTCCTGCGGGGCCTGCGCCGCGGGCGCGACCTGCTGCAACGGGATCTGCGCGGTGGGCGACTGGACGCAAACCGGGACGATCCAGACCGGTGAGGCCCTGATGGCGGTTACGGGCGATGGCGCGAGCATGGTCGCGGTGGGCAGGACGGCGGATCGGCGCCATTCGCTGTACACGTTTGTGCGGGCGGGCGATGCGCCGGACGCGTGGGACGTGATCGGCGGTCCCGTGCCTGTGCCGACCGTGTATGCGCTCCACCTGTCGATGGATGGCCTCACGCTCTGGCTTGCGACCGAGGAGGGGACCGTTTCGACCCCCGCCTGGAGACTGTGGGTCCTGACCCGGGCCAGCCGCGACACGGCCGACTGGAGGATACAGGCCATCCTCCAGTCGCAAGTGGCAATGCACGCCATCGCGAGCAATGCCGACGGTACGCTGATGCTGCTGGTCCATCGGTCGGACAACGGGGTGACGGCCTATCGCCGGGCGAGCGCCGCCAGCGCAACCTGGAGCCACGACCTTCCGTTCCCCGGCGGGTTCGACGACCCGCGGGACGTGCGCCTGTCGGCTGACGGGAGCACCGCGCTGATCACCGAGGCCAATGGATTGGCGGTTGTCTGGCGCCGCGGCATCAGCCAGTGGTTCAGGGCGGGCACGATCTCGGTGGAAGCCAGCGTCGAGCAGGCGGCGCTGTCCGCCGATGGGACCGCGGCGTGGCTGGTGTCCCGCGAGGAGGTCTCCACCTGGGAACTGTCCGCCGAGGCCATCCCGGTGTGGCGCAGGACCGGGACCTTCGGCGTGGGCGAACTCGTTTTCGCGGTGCGGATCCAGGTCACCACCGCCGGAGACACCGCCTGGGTCTACGACGACGCCCGTGGCCTGGTCCAGGCCTACCAGTTTGAGCGTCCCGCCTGCCGGTAGCCCGCGGCGAGCACGGGAGCAGCGCGGGGCGGCCTGGAAGGGCCGCCCCGCGCCGTCGTGCCGGCGGTTGCTGGCGCGCGCCCGGCCCGCGCGCGTGGTGTGAGGCGCGTCACGCCCGGCGGGTGACGCCGTTCGCAGCCCGGCGCGCCGGCCCCCCGCAGGATGGCTCCAGCGCGAAAGCCGCGCCGGGGCGGCGGCAACCACGAACCGCCAACCGCCGCCCGCATCGACACAGGAAGGGAGCGACCACGATGGACCAGGCAACGTTCGACCGGATCGCGAAGGCGGCCGGACTCCGCATCGGCCGCCGCGGCGCGGCGCTGGCGCTGGCGGGCATCGCCGTCTCGGTGGCCGGGGCCGCGGCAGGCGACGCCAGGGTGGCAGGCGCCGGCAACCACGGCAACCACGGCAACCACGGCGGCCGCGGGGCCGCCGGGGACGACCGGCACGGCAGCGGCGGTGCGGCAGCCGAGGGCAAGCGCGGCCGCAAGCCCTGCGTCGCGGTGGGCAGGCGCTGCCGCCGCTCCGCCGACTGCTGCGGCGGCCGCTGCGCCGGGACCGGCAAGCGCCGGAAGTGTCTCGCCGCGCGCACCCCGGGCAATCCCGGCAATCCCGGCAACCCCGGCAACCCCGTTGATCCGGCCGATCCGCAGGAGCCCGGGAACCCCGACGCCTGCGTGCCGGACTGCTCCGGGCGCACCTGCGGCCCCGACGGCTGCGGCGGTTCCTGCGGGACGTGCTCCAGCGTCGCCGTCTGCTGCGACGGCCAGTGTGTCGAGAACTCCTGGGAGCACATGGCGGGCATGGAGGCCCGAAACTCCGTGATGGCGGCGTCCGGCGACGGGATGAGCCTCGTCGTGCAGGATCTGACGGCGGGCGCGCCGACCCGGATGCTGACGTTCCGCCGGGAAAATCCGGACCTGCACTTCTACATTCCGGTTGGAGAGCCCCAGGTGGCGCGCGGTGCCACCGGAGTGCACCATCTCTCCCGCGATGGGTTGTCGATGTGGTCGCAGGTCGTCGAAAGCCGGAACGGCGTGCTGATCGCGAAGATCGTCCTCCTCGGCCGCGCCAGCATCGACAGCGGCCTTTGGGAACTCCGTTCGACGGTGACGCCGCAGTTGCCGCTCCGCCTCACGGCGATCGCCGCCAATGCGGACGGAACCCGCGTGGTGGGCTGCATCCAGCAGACGAACACGATCGTCGCCTACCGCCGGCCGTCCGCCGACAGCACGGTCTGGACGGAGGACCGGGCGTTCGGGCCCGGGATTCTCAACAACCCGAGGGACGTTCGCCTGTCGGCGGACGGGCGGACCGCCGTCGTCACCGAGTTGACCAGCAGGGTCCTGACCTTCACCGACGGCGCCGGGGGCTGGACGATGAACACGACGTTCACCCCCGAGGGCGCGGCCCGGGGCGCCGCCATCTCCACGGATGGCCGGAAGGCGTGGGTGCTTCTGCACAACCGGGTTGCGATCTTCGAACTGCCGAGCCCGGAGGCCACGCAGTGGGAGCCGCGCGGTTCCTTCGGCGAAGGGGCGCTGAGCGTGCCGATCCAGATCGCCGTAAACGAGGCGGAGAACACGATCCTTGTGGCGTGCAGCGGGACCGGCAGCATCGAGGTGTTCCGGTCTGGGTGCTGCTGCCAGGGGCGCAGCGGGCGGCCGGAATAGGCCAGGCCGGCGCCCGGTCTCCGGCAATGAGGCGGCGGAGCGGCCCGTGCAGGCCGCTCCGTACCCTCATTCCGGCAATTGCGTGCCGGAATTCCGTACTTTCCCGGATACCCGGCGGCGCGCGGCCGGTCCACGATGGGGGTGTTCGTGGCGTGCCCCGACGCGCGGGGCCGCCCGGCGAACGCGGCTCGTGAAGGAGACCCGGAATGCGCCCTCCCCTGCGTGCCCTGCGGAACGTTCGCGCGATCCTCGCCGGGATCGCGGTTGCCGCGCCGCTGCTGCTGTTGCCGCTGGCATCCGCACCGCTCGCGCCGCCCGCGTCGGCGCGGGCCGCCGCCTGCGACTACGCCTTCCCCCGGGTGCGGGCGTGGCAACTGGCGCAGGCGGAGCAGGCGGCGCTGGCCACGCAGCCGGCCGTGGCGCCCGGTGCGGGGGCTTCGTCGCTGCTCGGGCTGGCCGGTCCGTCCTGCTGACCGCGCATTGACAGCGGCACGGGGCGTGCGCCAGAGTGCCACGCACGATGCCGCCGCCGGTGCGGCCCGCAGGAAGGACGGATCCCGTGGCCGGGACGCAGGACCTGATCACCCCCGACATGCTGCGCGAGACGGTCCGCACGAAGTATGCGGAACGGGCGCAACTGGCGAGCGCGGGCCGCCGCGCCTCCTGCTGCTCTCCGCTGGTGCAGGACGCGGATGCCCCGCCGGACCCCATCACCGGCAACCTCTACAGCGCGACGGAGGCCTCGGAGTTGCCGGAGGCCGCCGTGCTGGCCTCGCTCGGCTGCGGCAACCCGACGGCGCTGGCGGCGTTGCGGCCGGGCGAAACGGTGCTGGACCTCGGCTCGGGCGGCGGCATCGACGTGCTGCTTTCGGCGCGGCGGGTGGGGCCGTCCGGCTTCGCCTATGGCCTCGACATGACCGACGAGATGCTGGCCCTCGCCGAGCGCAACCGGGCCGAGTCGGGCGCGGAGAACGTGCGCTTCCTCAAGGGCCACATCGAGGCGATCCCGCTGCCAGACAACACGGTGGACGTGATCATCTCCAACTGCGTGATCAACCTCTCCTCCGACAAGGGGCAGGTCCTGCGCGAGGCCTTCCGGGTGCTGAAGCCGGGCGGCCGCTTCGCCGTGTCGGACGTGGTCACCCGTGGGGCGTTGCCGGTGGACCTCCGGCGGGACATGGAGGCGTGGGTCGGCTGCGTGGCGGGCGCGCTCGAGGAGGGCGAGTACCGCCGCCTGCTCGCCGATGCCGGGTTCGGGGAGATCGACATCGAGATCACCCGGGTCTACGACCCGCGCGAACTGGCCGCCAGCGTGAGCGGGGAACTCTCCGCGTCGTCATCTTCCTGCTGCGGCGGCAGCGGCCCGGCCACGGCGTGGGACGAAAGCGCCTTCGGGCGGTTCGAAGCCAGCGGCGGCATGGTGGCCGGGGCGTTCGTGCGGGCGGTCAAGCCGGCGGTTTGACCATCGCGCCGAACCGGACCGGGAGGACACCGTGGGCATGGGCAATCCGGAATCCCTGCTGACCGCGCGGGGCAAGCCGCGGCGGACCATCGACTCGCTGAAGGTGGAGCGGCAGTACCGGAACGCGATCGACACGTTCCTCGCCGGGCAGTTGCCGGACTTCAACCACCAGCGCCACATGGACGTGGCCAACATCCTGCACCACCTCCCCTACGGACGGGAGTTGATGCACCTCGGCCTGCAGGTGATGGCGCACCGCCACCTCATCCCCGAGAAGTACCGGGCCGACATCACCGACGAGTGGTGGGACCGGCTCGACGGCGCGCTGCCCGACCCCGCCGCCTTCGACGACCTCCCCGGCGGCGCCTGCGGCGGCCGGTGACGCCCGTGCCATGACGCGGTAGCCTTCCGCGGCGCGCGGGAGCGGATCCCGCCGCGGGGTGACCGGGCGGCGCGGCTCGCCGGGAAGGCGCGGCATGGACGGCAAGACGCCGCGACGGGGCTGGACGCCCCCGTGGGCAGGGCTGCCCCGGAATGTCGTCGTCCTCGGGGTGGTCAGCTTTTTCGCGGATCTCTCCACCGAGATGGTCTACCCGCTGATCCCGCTTTTCCTGACCGGGGTGCTGGGCGCGCCGGTGGCCGTCGTCGGGCTGATCGAGGGGATCGCCGAGAGCACCGCCAGCCTGCTCAAGGTGGCCTCGGGGTGGTGGTCGGACCGGGTGGGCAGGCGGCTGCCGCTGGCGGTGGCGGGCTACGGGCTGGCCGCCGTGGGCAAACTGCTGCTGGCGGTCGCGTGGGCGTGGCCGGTGGTGCTGCTGGCGCGGTTCGTGGACCGCACCGGCAAGGGGCTGCGCGGCAGCCCGCGGGACGCCCTGATCGCGGATTCGACGGAGGCGGGGTCGCGGGGCCGGGCGTTCGGGTTCCACCGGGCGATGGACACCGCCGGCGCGGCAATCGGGCCGCTGATCGGGCTGGCGCTGGTGGCGGCGCTGGACGGGCAGTTGCGCCCGGTGTTCGCGCTGGCGGTGATCCCCGGGCTGTTGAGCGTGGCGGCGCTGGCGATGGTGCGGGAGCCCGCGGCCGCCGCCCGCACCGCCCCGGCTGCGCCGCTGAGGCTGTCGCTGTCGCTGGAGGGATTCGACCCGCGGCTGCGGCGGTTCCTGCTGGCGGCGGCGGCGTTCGCGCTGGGGAACTCGTCGGACGTCTTCCTGATCCTGCGGGCGCGGGAACTCGGGCTGACCGCGACCGCCGCGGTGCTCGCCTACGTGCTGTTCAACCTGACCTACATGGCGGCGGCGCTGCCCGCCGGGTCGCTCTCGGACCGGATCGGGCAGACGCGGGTGTACGTCGCCGGGTTGCTGGTGTTCGCACTGGTCTATCTCGGGTTCGCGGCCGCGCGCGAGGGGTGGCAGATCTGGCCGCTGTTCGCGGCGTATGGCCTGTACATGGCGCTGACCGAGGGGGTGGGCAAGGCGCTGATCGCCGACCTCGCGCCGCGGGACCGACGCGCCACCGCCATCGGCGTGTACGGGGCGCTGACCGGGATCGGGCTGCTCGTTTCCAGCACGGCGGCGGGGTTGCTGTGGGACCGGGTGGGGCCGGGCGCGCCGTTCGTGGCCGGAGCGGTGGCGGCGCTGGTCTGCGCGGCGATGCTGGCCTTCCCGCTGGGGGATGAAGCGTAGCCCTCTTGCATCCGCGCCAAACCATCGCTACGATTCATGGTACGTTGCCGCTGGGCGATGCTGTGCGTGCACGTATGCGCCTTCGCTGCCGCCGGTCGTCGCCCGGGCGACGCGGGATGGCGCGTGGGCGCTGGATGCCCGACGTCATGACGGCAGGGCGGGGGTGGAGATCATGGAACTCGGGATCACGCGCGAACCGGTGCGGCGCAGCCGGCGCCGGTTGCTGGCCGCGGCGGTGGGCGGTGCTGCAGGCGCGGCCGGCATCGTGGGGAGCCGCGGGCCGGTCGCAGGCTTGGCGGCCACCATCTCCCGGCAGGACGCCGCGAGCGGGGCAGCGACCCTGTTCCGCGACGTTCGCATTTTCGACGGCGTGCGGCCGGAACGCTCCGGGCCGTCTTCCGTGCTGGTGCGGGAGGGGATGATCGCGACGGTGTCCGGAGGCAGGATCGAACCGCCGCCGGGGTCGCGGGTCATCGACGGCGGCGGCGCGACGCTGATGCCCGGCCTGATCGACGCCCACTGGCACACCATGATGGCCGAAATCCCCCTCGCGGAGATCTTTTCGGCCGACATCGGCTATGTCGACCTGATCGCCGGGCGCGGCGCGACCCGCCTCCTGTTGAGCGGGTTCACCACCGTGCGCGACATGGCGGGTCCGAGTTTCGGCCTCAAGCGCGCGATCGACGAGGGCGTGCTGCCCGGGCCGCGCATCTATCCGAGCGGCGCGATCATCTCCCAGACCTCCGGCCACGGCGATTTCCGCAAGCGTTCCGAGGTGCCGAGCGACGGGCACGACCTGAGCTACGCCGAGCGCGTCAATTTCGGGGTGATCGCGGACGGATCCGACGCCGTGCTGCGGGCGACCCGCGAGCAACTGATGCTCGGGGCCAGCCAGATCAAACTCGCGGCGGGCGGCGGCATCATCTCCGATCACGATCCGATCACCGTGACCGAGTACAGCCAACCCGAGATCGAGGCGGCGGTGGGCGCGGCGGCGGACTGGGGAACCTATGTCACGGTCCACGCCTTCGGCTCGCGCGCGATCCAGCGCGCGCTCGCGGCGGGGGTGATGTGCATCGACCACGGGCAATTGATGGACGAGGCCACCGCGCAGATGATCGGCGAGAAGGACGCGTGGCTCTCGCTGCAACCGTTCGTGGACGCCCCGGCGCTCCGCAACCCGTCCGAGCCGAACCCGGAGAAGGCAGCGATCGTCTCCCGCGGGACGGATGCGACCTATGCGTATGCCATCAAGTACGGGCTGAAGGTCGCGTGGGGCACGGACATCCTCTTCTCCCCGGAGGCCGCCGCGAAGCATGGCGAGCATCTGGCCGTGATGACCCGCTGGTATACCCCCGCCCAGGTGCTCGTCATGGCAACCAGCACGAACGCCGACCTGCTGGCCATGTCCGGGCCGTGCAATCCCTATCCCGGCGTGCTCGGCCGGGTCGTCGAGGGGGCCTACGCCGATCTGCTGCTGGTGGACGGCAACCCGCTGGAGGATTTGACGCTGTTCACCACTCCCGAGACGAGCCTGCGCGTCATCATGAAGGGCGGCGAGATCTACAAGGGCTAGATCGCGGGCGGCCGGGCGTGCGAGAACGGTGGCCACGTGACGCGGAACCCGCGCCTTATCCCGACGACCGCAGTTCCCGCCGGGCGTCGAGGACGATCCGCCACGCGGAGTGGAGGAACAGCCCGGCGATGGCGGCGGCGACGACGAGATCGGGCCACGGCGAGCCAAAGGCGGCCACCAGCCCGGCGGCGATCACCACCGCGAGGTTGCCGATGGCGTCGTTGCGGGAGAAGAGCCAGATGGCGCGGACGTTGGCGTCTCCCGCGCGGTGGCGCATGAGGACGAGAGCCGAGGCCACGTTGACCGCGAGCGCGCCGAGGCCGAACAGGCCCATCGGACCCGCCTCCGGGAGGTGCTGCACGAGCACGCGGTAGCCGGTGGCGGCCAGCACGAGCAGGCCCATCGCCGCGAGGAACCCGCCCTGCAGCAGGGCGGCGCGGGCGCGCCAGATGGGCCGCCAGCCGAGCGCGATCAGGCCGAGCAGCGAGATCAGGCCGTCGCCGAGGAAGTCAAGGGCGTCGGCGCGGAGGGCCTGCGAGTCCGCCATCGCGCTGCCCGCGGTCTCCACCGCGCCGTAGCCGAGGTTGAGGACGACCACGATCCACAGGGCGCGGCGGTAGGCGGGGTCGAACTGCGCGGGAAGGGCCTCGCCGTCGTCCGGGGCGATGCGGTAGCCGAGGTCCCGGACCGCCTGCTCGACCAGCGGCAGGGCCGCGGGGTCGGTGGCCTGCACGGTCAGGGCCTGCGCGGTCAGGGAGACGCGGGCGGCGGCGACGCGGGGCACGGCGCGGACGGCGCGTTCGACGTTGGCGGCGTCGTGGGCGCAATCCATGCCGAAGACGCGGAAGCGGTGGGCGGCGTCAGGCATGGCGGGGAGTGTCGGCGCGGTCGAGGCCGGTGTCGTGCCAGGAGGCGGGGTCGTCGAGCGATTCGAGGTGGGTGAACATGGTGGTCCCGGGGATGGCGGCGCGGATGTCGTCCTCGAGGCGTTCGAGCAGATCGGGGCCGCGATGGACCGTCCAGGTTCCGGGCACGAGAACGTGGACGGCGATGAAGGCGCGGGCGCCCGCGGTGCGGGTGCGGAGGGCGTGGGTCTCGATGCCGTGGTCGCGCTCGTAGCGGGCGAGGATGTCCTGCACGGTGCGCCGCTCGGCGGCGGGGAGGGCGGTGTCGAGCAGGCCGAGCAGCGAGCGGCGGACCAGCGAGAGGCCGGTCAGCACGATGTTGGCGGCGACGAGGATGGCGATCAGCGGGTCGAGGCGCTCCCAGCCAGTGACGGTGACGAGGGCGACGCCAGCGAGGACGCCCACGGTGGTCCAGACGTCGGTCATCAGGTGCTGGGCGTCGGCGACGAGGGTGATGGAGCGGTGCTCGCGGCCGGCCCGGAAGAGCAGGCGGGCGACGACGAAGTTGATGACCGTCGCGACGATGGAGACGGCCGCGCCGAGGCCGAACTGCTCCACCGGCTCCGGGTGCAGGAAGCGGGGCACGGCGGTGATCGCGATGCCCGCCGCGGCCACCAGCACCAGGGCGCCCTCGAAGCCGCTCGAGAAGTATTCGGCCTTGTCGTGGCCGAAGGCATGGTCCTCGTCGGGGTCCTTCTCGACCACCCCGAGGACGATCACCGCGGCCACGGCGGCGACGAGGTTGACCACCGATTCGAGGGCGTCCGAGAGGAGGCCGACCGACCCGGTGACCCGGTAGGCGGCAAGCTTCAGGCCGATCGCGGCGACGGCGGCCGCGACCGAGATCCAGGCGAAGCGGCGGAGCGACCCGGACGGGCGAACGGACATCACGGCTCCCGGTTGCGCGCCAGCCGCTCCGCCCGCGAGGAGAGGCGGCCGGCGGGAGGGGGATTGTGCCATCAATCGGCGGTGCGGCGACGGCGCGCCATCCCGGCTGCCCGCGCGCGGGAGGCGGCCTGCGTCCTGCCGGGCATGCTGCCAGTGGCGTGCGCGCCGGTGCGGTATTGCCTACAATTCCGCCCAGCGCCGCGGCGATCGCCGGGACGGAGTTCCACCGTACAGGGGGTGGTTCCGCAAGGGGTTGTGGCCGGGTGGCCGCGCCCGGCAGGTGCGTGCGCGTCGCGCGCAGGAGGAGCCCCCTGATGAGGCAGCCACCGTTGTCCCGCCGTTCGCTGCTTGCCGCCGCCGCCGTCTCGGCGGGCGCCGCGCCGCTGCCGTTTGCCGGCGGCCGTGGAGCCTTCGCCCAGGATGCCACCCCGGCTGCCGACCCGGAGACGGGCGTGACCGCGCCGGCGGCTGGCGGCGCCGGGACCGGGAGCCCGGCCGTGATGCCGGCGACGTGGGACGAACTCGGCATCATGAAGGGCTTCCCGCCGCCCGCCGACAAGCGGGTCTCGAAGGCCAACTGGCAGGACGGCCCGTGGAACCGCTGGGCGTTCCAGCACATGCGCGAGGTCTTCCCGACGATGGAGGTCTCCCGCGGCGACGGGCCGGTGGTCCCCCTGCCGGAGAACCGGATGGACCTTGGCGCGCTGCCCGCGGGCGACACCGGGATGACCGTCTCCGAGATCTTCGAGCGCGGCTACTGCGACGCCATCGTGGTGCTGCACGAGGGAGAACTGGTCTGGGAGCGCTACTGGAACGGGATGAACGAGTCCACCCGGCACCTGCTGATGTCGGTCACGAAGTCGTTCACCGGCACGCTGGGCGGCATCCTGATCGACCGCGGCGTGCTGGACCCGAGCCGCACGATCGGCGAGTACCTGCCGGAACTGAAGGACAGCGGCTTCGGCGACGCCACCGTGCGGCAGGCGATGGACATGGAGATCGCCATCGAGTGGAGCGAGAAGCCCGCGGCGGTGGCGGATCCGGACTCGCCCTTCCGGCGCTACCTGACGGCGCTCGGGTTCCGGCCCACCGCGGAAGTCGGCGGCGCCTATGCGTACCTGCCGACGATGGCGAAGGTGGGCGAGCCGGGCGAGGCGTTCGACTACGTGTCGCCGGTGACCGACATGTTCGGCTGGCTGCTGGAGAAGGTCTCCGGCAAGCCGTGGGCGCAGTTGCTCTCGGACGAGATTTTCAGCAAGCTCGGCGCGGAGCAGGACGGCTACGTGGCGCTCGGCGCGGAGGGGAAGGCGCTCTCCACCGGCGGGCTGAACCTGTGCGCGCGCGATCTCGCCCGCTTCGGCCAGATGATGCTGCAGAACGGGCGCTTCAACGGCCACACCATCGTGCCGGAGAGTTTCGTCGAGGACGTGCGCTTCGGCGGCTCCCCGGAGCGGTTCGCGGTGCGCCATGAGGCCGGCCAGCCGAACAGCAACTACCGCAGCTTCTGGTGGGTGAACCAGCTGGACGGGGAAAGCTTCGAGGGGCGCGGCATCCACGGCCAGCAGGTGTGGGTGCATCACCCGCTGAACCTCGTGGTTGCCCGGTTCTCCAGCTACCCGGTCACGAACGGCCCGGAACTGCTGGAAACGGCGGCCGGGCTGTACGCCATCGCCGGCGCGGTGGCGGCGCGGTAGCGCGATAGCGCGGCAACCCCGGGCGGGAACCCCCGCCATCCCCGGCGAAGGAGCACCTCGTCCTTCGCCGGGATGGCGTTATGGGCGGGAACTCGGGAAATCGGGCGAACCCGCCCGGCGGAATACGGCCGCCGGGCGGGATGTGCGGGTCAGGCGTCCGGTTCGAGCCGGGCAAGACGTTCGCGCAGGTCCGCGATCTGGGCCTGCTGCTCCTTGACGGCGGCGATGAGCGGGGCGATCAGCTTCGGGTAGTCCACCGACAGGGTGCCGTCGCTGTTGACCCCAACGACCTCGGGCACCACCTCGCGGACCTCCTGCGCCAGCAGGCCGATCTCGCGCTGCGGGCCAAAGCGTTCGGCGTCGTTCCAGGTGAAGCTCACGGGGTTGAGCGCGGCAACCGCGGACAGCCCCTTGCCGAGCGGGCGGACATCGGTCTTGAGGGTGGCGTCGGACGAGGTGTTGGTGAGCGTGCCGTTGGCGTCGGAGTAGACGGCGCGATTGCCCGTGCCGGCCAGCGAGGACGCCCGGATCCTGCCGCCGGTGGCCCCGTCGTTGGCGACGTGGAGCGTCTCCGCCGGCGCCTTGACGCCGATGCCGATCCTCGCCGCGCTCACAGTCGCGCCGGTTCCGTTGAGACCCGTGCCGTAGATCGCGTTGCCGATCGACAACTGGTTGGAATCGGCCTGGACCGCGGCGTCGCTGCCGTTTCCGATGATGACGTTGCCGCTGCCGCTGGTCGTGAGATTGCCGGCGTTGTAGCCGATGGCGACGTTGCCGCTCCCGGTCGCGTTCTTCAAAGCGTAGGAACCCACCACCGTGTTGCTGCTTCCCGAGGTGACCAGCGACATCGCATACGTGCCGACGACGGTGTTGTCGCTGCCGCCCGCGTAGAACAGCGCATCGGCCCCGACCGCGACGTTGAAGTCGCCGGCGGTCATGTTCTGCGCGGAGTGGTAGCCGAGCACGGTGTTCCTGGTCCCGAGGGCGTTCTGCGCGGCCCCGGAGCCGAAGGCGGTGTTGAAGTTG
This sequence comes from Chloroflexota bacterium, assembly GCA_046096285.1. GTDB lineage: Bacteria > Chloroflexota > Chloroflexia > Thermomicrobiales > UBA6265 > CADCWF01. The sequence goes on along the minus strand of JBJTKE010000669.1, from coordinate 10,531 downwards.
CCGGTGGTGACCTTGCGCAGCGTGCGGTAGCCCGCGCCGACGTTCTCCCAGCCGGTCGTCAGGGACTCGAGCACCTGGTGGCCAACGCCGACGTTGTACTGGCCGGTGGTCATCGAGTACATCGCGTTCACGCCGACGCCGACGTTGTACTGGCCGGTGGTGTTCGAGTACATCGCGTAGGGGCCGATGGCCGCGTTGTTGCCGCCGGTGGTGTTGAGGTAGAGCGCGGAGTCGCCGACGGCGACGTTGCTGGCGCCGGTCGTGTTCGAGGTCAGCGCGGACTGCCCGACCGCGACCAGCGTGCCGCCAGTCGTGTTGGACTTGAGCGCGTCTTTGCCCACGGCGGTGCCGGAGCCGGTGGTGTTGGAGAACATCGCGTCGTGGCCGATGGCGACGCTCCAGCCGGTCGTGTTGGCGGCGAGTGCCCGGTACCCGACCGCCGTGGCGTAGCCGGAGGTGTTGGCGGCCAGCGCGAAGTGGCCGACCGCGACGTTCCCGTTGACGGTCGTGCCCTGCAGGGCGTTCGTGCCGATGGCGACGGTCTGGGCGGCCGTGGTGCTCTGCCCGGCCTGGTAGCCGATGTGGACCGTGCTGCTGTTCGGCGCGGTGACCCGCATCAGTTCGGTCGTTCCGTTCGCGTCGTACATCCGCATCAGCGGGCCGGTCTGCCCGACCGCCCGGATGATGGCGACCACTGTCGCCCCGGTCGGGCCACCGACGTTGCTGACCCAGAGGCGGTCGCTTTCGCCCTTGTGCAGCCAGCGCAAGGGGAGTTCCCCGTAGAACTGGCCGTCCCGGTTGTACTGGATTGCGCCGGTCGGCAGGGTGGGTCCGCCGCCGCCGCCAAGGGGGCCGGTGGGGCCGGTCGCTCCGGCGGCGCCCGCTCCGCCCGCGACGCCCGCGACGCCGGTCGGGCCGGTGAGTCCCTGTCCCGCTGCGCCCGTGGGGCCGGCGACGCCGGCCGGGCCGGTCGCGCCGCGGCCGGTCGGGCCGGTGGGGCCCTGCGAGCCCGCCACGCCCTGCAGGCCGCGCGGTCCCTGGATCTGGCCGACGTTGACCCACACCCCGTTGGTCGAGTCCCACGTATAGAGGTCGCCGTCGCCCTCGTTGTAGTAGCCCTCGCTGGCCGCGCCGGTGGCTGGAAGCCCCGCCGAGGAGGTGACGCTGCCGACGATGGTCATGGCGGGGCCCGCGCCGCCAACCGGTCCCTCGGGCCCGGTCGGGCCGAGGCCGCCCTGGTCGCCCTGGTCGCCCTGGTCTCCCTGGAGGCCCCTCAGGCCGGAGGGGCCGGTGTCGCCGACGATGCGGCCGCCATCCACCCACTGCGCGGGACCCTGGTCCCAGCTGAAGATGTGGCCGGTGCTGGTGTCGATGTATCCGTCGCCCGGGTCTCCGCTTTCCGGCAGCGCGCCGGCGTTCGCGACGCTACCCTGGATGACCAGCGGTGCGCCGGCCAGGCCGGTCGGGCCGGTGTCGCCGACGATGCGGCCGCCGTCGACCCATTGCGCGGCGCCCTCGTCCCAGCTGAAGATGTGGCCGGTGGCGTCGTCGATGTAGCCGTCGCCGGGGTCGCCGGTCTCCGGCAGGGCGGCCTCGTTGGCGACGTTCCCGCGGATGACGAGCGCCGGACCCACCGCGCCGGTGGGGCCGGTCGGCCCGGTGCTGCCGACGATGCGGCCGCCGTCCACCCACCGGGACCCGTCCTGATCCCAGCTGAAGATATGGCCGGTGCTCTCGTCGATGTAGCCGTCGCCCGGCTCGCCGCTCCCGGGCAGCGCGCCCTCGTTCGCCACGCTACCCTCGATCACCAGCGCCGGGCCAACCGCGCCGGTCGGCCCGGTCGGCCCGGTGGAGCCGACGATGCGGCCGCCGTCGACCCAGTCCGCGAGGGCCGGATCCCACGAGAAGATGTGGCCGGTGTTGTCGGCGATGTAGCCGTCGCCCGGAGCGCCGCTGGCAGGGAGCTGGGACGGGTTGGCCACGCTGCCGCGAATTACCAGCGGCGCGCCGCCGCCGGTGGGGCCGGAGGGGCCGGTGTCGCCGACGATGCGGCCGGCATCCACCCACTGCCCGGTCCCGGGATCCCAGACGTAGAGATCCCCGCTCTCCTGGTCGATCCAGCCGTCGCCGGTGTCGCCGGTGGGCGGCAGATCGCCGGCATTGGCCACGCTGCCGCGGATCCGGAGCGGCGCGCCGGTGCCGGTCGGACCGGTCGGGCCGGTGCCCCCGGTGCCGGAGGGCCGCGGCGGCTTTGGCCCGGGCTTGTTCTTGCGGCAAACCCCATCCTTGCAGGCCATGTCGGGGCAGCACTGGTTGGTGGCCGCGCAGGCCATGCCGCTGGGCCGGCAGCGGCAGCGCCCGATCTTGTCCTTGTTGGCGAGATTGCGCGCGCAGTAGTCGGTGCAGCACTCGCTGTCCTTCATGCAGCGGTTCTGCTGGACCGATCCATCGCCGCAGGGACCCTGCGGAGACGGGTCGTCGGCGGCGCGGGAAGCGCCCCGCCCGGTCCCGGTGGGACCAGCAGGCCCGGCGAGTCCGGTTTCGCCCGGGTTGTCGGTCTCCCGCTGGCCGCCCTGGCGGCCGTCCCTGTCCAGGCCGGGCCGGTTCTTGCGGTCGTGGCTGCCCGTGTTGTCGCTGCGGTTGCCGTCTGCGTTGCCGCTGCCGTTGTCGCCGCGGGCCTCCGAAGCGCGCGCTCCGAACGCGGCGAGCGCAGCCGCGAGCGCGGCCTTGCTGCCGGTGCGCCGGTCGATCGCCCGCGCCAAATCTCCCGCTACCCGGTCGAACGTGGTGTCACGCATGGCGTGCTGCTCCTCCCGATGAATGCCGTTTACTTCGTAGCAGCGTCGCCGCCAACGCGGGACCGCTCCGCATGCAGTTGCCTGGTCAGGCGTCCGGTTCGAGCCGGGCGAGGCGTTCGCGCAACTCCGCGACTTCCGCCCGGAGTTCCTTGACCGCCGCGATGAGCGGAGCCGCCAACTTCGGGTAGTCCACCGACAGGGTGCCGTCGCTGTTGATTCCGACGACCTCGGGCACCACCTCGCGGACCTCCTGCGCCAGCAGGCCGATCTCGCGCTGCGGGCCGAAGCGTTCGGCGTCCTTCCAGCCGAAGCGCACCGGGTTCAGCGCGGACACGAGGTCAAGCCCCTGCCCGATCGGCTCGATCGCGGTTTTCAGGGTGGCGTCGGAAGAGGTGTTGGTGAGGGATCCGTCAGAGTCGGAGTAGACCGCGCGGTTGCCGGCGCCGGCGAGCGCAGAGGAGCGGATGACGCCGTCGCTGCCGCCTTCCGCGCCGACGTGCAGCGTGACCGCCGGGGCCTTGACGCCAATGCCGATCTTGCCGTTGCTGACCGTCGTCGTCGTCCCGGTGAGGCCGGTTCCGTAGATCATGTTGCCGATGACGAGTTGGCCGCTGCCGGTGAGGGTCGGCACGTCGACGTTAAAGCCGATGCCGATGTTGGCGTCGCCAGCCGTGCTGTTGTAGAGCGCGTTGCGACCGACGGCGATGTTCCGCTGGCCGGTTCTGAGGCTGTAGAGCGCCTGCGAGCCAAGCGCCGAATTGTTCAGGTTCGCGCTGCTGGCGCCGGTTGCGCCGAGGGAGAACATCGCGGCCTGGCCGACCGCCGTGTTCTGGTTGCCGACGGCCGTTCCCAGTCCAAGGGCATCGGAGCCGATGACGACGTTGTTGGCGCCCGTGCTGGACGCGTCGATCGCATTGCCGCCGACGACCGTGTTGGCGTTGACGCCGGTGAGGTTTCGCCCGGCCTGCGTGCCAACCAGGACGTTGTACACCCCGCCGGTGAGCGCCGCGCCCGCCCCGCCGCCGACGGCGGTGTTTTCATTCCCGGTCACCAGCAAGCCCAGCGCGCTGTGACCGATCCCGACATTGCCCTGTGCCGTCGTCAACTGCTGGCCCGTGTACGCGCCGATCATCAGGTTCAGGCTGCCGGTGGTGGCGTTCGTCAGGGACTCCCGGCCGATGGCGATGTTGCCGCCGGTGGTGGCCACCGCTTGCGCGAACGCGCCAATAGCAATGGAGTCCTCGCCGGAAGACCCATGACCAGCCTTCCATCCAAGGAAGAGGTTGGAGGCGCCGGACGCGAACGTCATCGCCTGGAGGCGGGCCGTCTCGTCTCCGTTGGAGTCCTGCAGCATGAGCATCGGCCCGGTCTGGCCGGATGCGGCCTGGAGCACCATCACGGTGGCGGCGGTGGGGCCGCCCTGGTTGCTCACCAGCAGGCGCTGCGGTTCCGTGTCCAGGTAGTGCCATTTGAGATGGCTGGTCGCGCCGAATGCGCCGTTGAAGTTGAACTGGATCGCGCCGGTCGGCGCAGCCGGGCTGCCGCCGCCGCCCCCTCCGGTCGGGCCGGTGCTGCCGGCCACCCCGGTCGGGCCAGTCGCGCCGGCGCCCGTGGGACCGGTCGGGCCGGTCCTGCCGGTGGCGCCGGTGGCGCCGGTGGCCCCCGCCCCGGAGGGTCCGGTTGGCCCATCGTAGCCGGTGACGCCGGTGGGGCCGGTCGCGCCGCTCCCGGTCGGCCCGGTCGGGCCGGTGTGGCCCACGATCCGGCCGCCGTCCACCCACTGCGCGCCGTCCGGGTCCCAGGTGTAGATGTCGCCGGTGCTGCTGTCGATGTAGCCGTCGCCCGCGTTCCCGCTGGCGGGGAGCTGGCCCTGGCTGGCGACGCTGCCGCGAATGACCATCGGTTCGCCCGCCGAGCCGGTCGGGCCGGCGGCGCCGGTCGGGCCGGTCAGGTTCCCGGCGTTGTTCCATTGGTTCGTGGAGGGATCCCACGTGTAGAGATCGCCGGTGCTGGCGTCCACCCAGCCGTCGCCGGGGTTGCCGGACGCCGGCAGGTCGGCGGCGGTCGGCACCGTACCCCTGATGACGAGTCCGGAGCCGGGCTGGCCTGCCGGGCCAGTCGGGCCGGTGCCTCCCGCCCTGCTCGGTCCCGGCGGCGTGGCCTCCCTCTGGCAGGCGCCGTTCCGGCAAGTGGTTCCCCGGCAGCATTGCCCGGACGCCTTGCAGGCCACCCCGCGCTCGAGGCAGCGGCAGCGGCCGATCTTGTCCTTGTTCTTGAGGTCCCGCTGGCACAGCCCGGTGCAGCACTCGCTGTCTTTCATGCACCGGTTCTGCTGGACCGATCCATCGCCGCATGGTCCCTCCGGGGAGGGGTCCCGGCGCTCGGCCGATACGCCCCGCCCGGCACCGGATGGACCTGCTGGCCCGGTATCGGCGGTGCCGTCCGTGCGCCCGCCGTGTCCACCGGAGCCGGGGTGGTCCCGGTCTCCCCCGTGCTGGCGGTCTCCGCTCCGCTCCGGGCCGTGGCCGCTGCCCTGGTCGCGACCGTTGCCCTTGCCGCCCTTGCCGCTGGTCTCGGCGGCGCGCGCTCCGAACGCGGCGAGCGCAGCCGCGAGCGCGGCCTTGCTGCCGGTGCGCCGGTCGATCGCCCGCGCCAAATCTCCCGCTACCCGGTCGAACGTGGTGTCACGCATGGTGTGCTGCTCCCCTGGACGGGCATGCGTCCGTCCTGCCGATGCATCGCCTGCATGGGGGCACGTCGCGCGGTGTCGTGCGACTCCCCGATTCGGCAAAGCCATTCAGAGGCTACCGGGGGAATCGCGGGCCGGGAACCCCTTGTAATTAGGGGTACGTACGCTGGATTACCCCGTGTCACACGGAGCAGGTTCTTGCAGAATGATCTCCATGGGGCGATTTCTGACCGGCTGGAGCGGTTGCCGGAAGTCCCATCAGCCCGGCGATGTCCTGCCGTCATGCAGGCGGGGCGCGAACCCGCCTTGGCCGGGTGGTCGGCAGGGCGCGATCGTCCGCCGGGCGGCAACGGCGCGGGGCGAGTGGCCTACGCGAGCAATTTCCGGGCGCGGGTGTCGAAGCGCCGGCCGCTGGCGAGGATGTGGACGATTGCGTTCGCCACGGTGATCGGCGCGTGGCCCTTGACCCGGAACACGTCCGATTCGATGTGGGTGCCGTCCACGATGGTCACGGTATGGCGCCCGAGCACCTCGAGGATGCCGTCGTTGCGGAAGATGGCGGCGGTGTCCTCGTCCACCCCGACGCCGAGCAGGGCGGGGCTGGCGGCAACGAGCGCGAGCAGGCGGCCGAAGCGGTCGCGCTGGCGGAAGTGCTGGTCGATGATCGTGTCCGGCACGAGGCCGAAGCCGGCGGTCATCTGGGCCATCCGCATCTTGGGCACCGCGCCGCTGGAGCCGAAGGCGACCATGTGCGAGGAGAGAATGCTGGCGCCCGCGCTGGTGCCGGCGATGACGGCTCCCGCCGCCTGCCGCTCGCGCACGGCGCGCCCGACGAGGGTGCCGCCCACGATGGAGGACAGCCGCATCTGGTTGCCGCCGGTGAGGAAGACGCCGGTGGCGTCGTGCACGATGGCGGCGGCGTCGTCGCGGTTGGCGTCGGCGCGGTCGGCGAGGTAGACCACCTCCGCGCTGGCCGCCCCCATCTCGAGGAAGATGGCCTTGTAGCGCTCCCCGGCGCTTTCAATGGAACTGGCGGCCGGGACGATGGCGATGCGGGCGTCGAGACCGCCGGCGAGCGCATGGAAGGCGGCGAGGATGAGTTTGCTCTCGGTCTTGTCCTCCGCGCCGCCGATGGCCATCGCCGGGCCCGGGCCGCCGGCGGCGATCGCCGCCGGGGACCGCAGGAACGCGGCCTCCGGGGGCGTGGCGATGGCGGGAATCTGGGCGGCGGGACTGTCGATGATGTCGGTCACGGGGCGTCGTCCCGGCACGTGGCGAGGCGGCGGGGCGGCCGTCCGCGCGGAAAGCAGGCAATGGGCGAACCTAGCACGGCGGGGCGACCCGCGGCAAGCGGGCGCGGCGGCCCGGCCCCCCCGGAGGGCCCGCGCGATGGGCGACGGGCGATGGGCGACGGGCGACCCGCGATCGCGCCTCAGCCGCCCGTGGCGGCGACCAGTGCGAGCACCTGCAACGAGTTGAACAGGGCGTGGGCGATCATCGCGGCGGTGGTGTTGCAGCGCTGGCGGGTGACGCCGAGCACGATGCTGACGAGAAACAGCCCAACCAGCGAGAAGTTGAGCCCGTATTGCCCGCCGTGGACGAGGGCGAACACGATCGAGGTGAGCACGATGCCGATCCGGGGCTGCAACGCCCCGCGGAAGATGGCCTCCTCGCCGACCCCGGCCGAGATGCCGAGCAGCAGCGCGCCGGGCACGGTCTGGATGGCCCCGGTCATCGCATTGACGACCTCGCTCACCCCTTCGCCCACCCCGGGCTGCACCAGCGTGCCGATGTAGCCCGCCACCCCGGCAACCACGAAACTGGCGATGGTTGCGCCGATGCCCCAGCCGATGGTGCGGAGATCCGGGACCACGATGCCGAGCCGTTGGCTGGCCTCGGAGAAGGTGCGCACCCGCGGCATGCCCGCGGCCTGATCGAAGCGGGAGACGGGCCAGCCGACGCTGAGGTAGCCGACGAGGAAGAAGGCGAGCCCCTGCGCGGCGAGTTCGACGTAGCCGATGGCCGGGATGCTCTCGGGCGGGGGCGCCTCGATCGCGGCGGGACCGCCGAGAATGGGGCCGCCGAGAAACCCGCACATGCCGAACACGATCGAAAGCGCGGTCATGTCGACCGGAGAAGCCGGGTCGATCGGCGTGACCCGGGCGAGCGCCTGCCGCACCTGCGGGATCAGCGGCAGTGTCAGCCCGAGCCCGGTGAGCAGCAGGATCGGGCCGAGTTCGCGCTCGCCGCGGATCAGCGTGGCCGCGCCGGCGATGGTGAGCAGCACGCCGGGAATGCCGAACAACAGGTAGAGCCCGACGAAGGCCGAGCGGTCGGTCCGGGCCCGGAAGGCCCAGTAGGAGATGCCGTAGGCGGCAATGATCACCCCGAAGAGGGAGAGCAGCGCGGCGACGGTCGAGGTGGTGGGCGATTGCACGGCTGGCAGGAGTCCTTCCGGAGCGGCGGCGGCTGGTTGCGTGGGAGAGGGTACTACGCGAGGGCGGCGGGCGGGACCGCCGCGGGCCGCCCGCCGCGCCCGCGCGGCCGGGATCGACGGCCGGACGGGGGCGGGACGCGCGTTGGCCGGGCGGCGCACCCGCGTATACTCGCGGGCATGGCGGGAGGACGCTGATGGTCAACGAGGATCGGCAGGGAACGGGGGCGCGGGCGGCGCGCAAGGGCGGGCTGGGGCGAGGGCTGGGGGCGCTGATCCCCGTTCCGGACCACCCGGAGCCGCCCTCGACGCTGGCCGTGGACATCAACGCGATCGAGCCGAACCCGTACCAGCCGCGCACGGTGCTGGATGGCGCGGCGCTCGAGACGCTGGCCGGGAGCATCCGCGCCCACGGCGTGATCCAGCCGCTGGTGGTGACGTCCGGCCCGGAGCGGGGCCGCTACGTGATCATCGCCGGGGAGCGCCGCTGGCGGGCGGCCCGCATGGCCGGGCTGACCAGCGTGCCGGTGGTCGTCAAGGACGCCGCGCCGCGGGCGATGCTGGAACTGGCGCTCGTCGTGTACGTGGTGCGCGCCGACCTCTCCCCGCTGGAGGAGGCGGCGGCCTACCGGCAACTGATCGACGAGTTCGGGCTGACGCAGGCGGCGGTGGCGGAGCGTGTCGGCCGCTCGCGGGTGAGCGTGACCAACACCCTGCGGCTGCTTGGCCTGCCGGACCGGGTGCAGGCCGCGCTGGCTGCCGGGCAGATCACCGAGGGGCACGCCCGCGCCCTGCTCGGGCTGCCCGCCGCCCCGGATCAGGCGGCCGCCCTCGAGATGGTGACCGCCCGCGGCTTCTCCGTCCGCCAGACCGAGGACCTCGTCCGCCGCTGGGCGGAGCGGGCGACCGGCGCGGGAGGCGGAACGGGCCGGGAACCGGCAGCCGGGAGCGCCGGGAGCGCCGGGAGCGCCGGGGAGCGGCTCGGAGCGGCGATGCAGGCGGTGCAGACCGGCTTCGAGCGGGCGCTCGGGACGCGGGTCACGCTGAAGCCCGGCGGGTCCGGCGGCGGCCAGATCACCATCCACTACGGCTCCGAGGAGGAACTGGACGGCATCTACCGGCGGCTCGTCGCGGAGGACGAGTGGTAGCAGACGGCGGGACGCGGGACGCGGGACGCGCGCGAACCATCAGGATGATGCACCGGAGGAGGTTGCGATGATCGTCGTCGTTGCGGAGTACGAGATTGCCGAGGGGAACGTCGAGAAGGTGCTGGATCTGCTGACGAACGTCTGGGCGCCGATGGCGCGGGCGGAGGCGGGCAACCGGGCCTTCATCGTCAACCAGAACACGGATGACCCGCGCAAACTGCTGCTCTACGAGCAGTACGTGGACCAGGCCGCGTTCGATTTCCACTCCAACCGGCCGGAGTTCAGGGAGATCGTGATCGCGCAGATCGTGCCGCTGCTGGAGAACCGGTTCCGCCGGATGTACACGGTGGTCGAGTAGCGGCGGCCGCCCCGCCCGGCGGGCCTACGGGGCGGGCGTGGCCTCGCCCTCGCCCTCGCCCTCGCTATCGCCTTCGCCGGACGCTCCGGAGAGGCCAGCCATGAACTGCGCCTCGAAGGTGGCCCGGTCGTAGTACATGGTGTCCTGGACGATGAGGCCGTCGCGGTAGTGCAGCACGGACGCGCCGGGGATGGAGATCTGCAGGCCGTTGCCCGGGGGCAGGCCGGGAATCTGCCCGGTGTAGGTGCCGGTGTAGGTCCACTCGATGGCCGCGGAGTCGCCGGAGACGAAGGCGGCGCGCGGAACGAGCGCGAGATCGGGGAAGCCCGCGAAGTTGGCCACGAGCCACTCCTCGATCGCCGCGCGGCCCTCGCGGCGGTCGCCGTCGATGACCGCCTCGGCGAGCACGGCGTCCTCGGCGTAGAGGCTGGCGATGGCGGCGGGGTCGCGCTCCGCCCAGGCCGCGGCGAAGCGGTCGAGCGGCGCCGGGTAGACGAACTCCGAGGCCGCGCCGCGCGCCCCCGAGGCCCACGCCCCGGCGAGCAGCGACCCGGCCACGAGCAGGACGGCGGCGAGCAGGGGCAACGTTCGTGAACGGCGCATGGCGGACTCCCGGGCGTGGCGCAACACGAGCGGCAGGGGGCGCGGCGGAAGGCCCGCGCCTGCCGGTATGCTGCCGGGCGCGGCGGGATGCGTCAATGGGCGATGCGAGGATTTGGCGCGTGACGGAGCGGCAAGGAGCGGCAATGGCGAGCGAACCCGGCCCGGGGCCGATCGCGGGGGTGACGACGGGCAACGCCGCCGGGGAGATCGCGCGGCAGGGCTGGTTCGTCGGCCATTTCATGGGCGAGGGCAACCCGCTGACGACGGGCTGGGTGGAAGTGAAGTGGAGCGTGTACGAGGGGGGCGAGCGCCGCGCGGGCTGGGGGGCGAACCGGGAGGCGACCACGCTCTGCGTGCTGGTGCGGGGCCGGTTCCGGCTCGCGTTCCCGGGGGGAGACGTCTGGCTCGAACGCGAGGGCGACTTCGTGCAGTGGCTGCCGAACGTGCCGCACGAGTGGGAGGCCGACGGGCCGACCGTGGTGATCTCGGTGCGGTGGCCGT
>JBJTKE010000668.1:0-24984 GCA_046096285.1 Chloroflexota bacterium | reverse complement strand
CGCTGATCCTGCTGCTGCAGGTGGCGCTGCCGGAGCGGGCGCCGCTGCCGGGAGGCAGCCGCAACCCGCTGGAAGGTCTGCGCCTGATCGCCACCCGCGACGATCTGCGCGGGATCTTCCTGTTGGCCAGCATTCCGACGCTGCTGGTCTTTCCGTACATCAGCTTTCTCAACGTGTTCGCCCGCGACGTGCTCGGCATCGGCGCGCAGGGTCTCGGGGTGCTGATGGCGGCGTCGGGGCTTGGAGCGGTGGCCGGATCGCTGACGGTGGCCGGCAAGGGCCGCTCGGAGGGAATGGGCCGCTGGCTGCTGCTCGGCACCATCGTCTATTGCCTGGTCATCATGGTGCTGACGCTGTCGCGGTCGCTCTGGATTTCGCTGCCGGTGCTGTTCGTCGCCGGATTCCTCGGGGCCGCGTTCATGGTCGGCAACAACGCCGCCATCCAGTTGCGGATCGACGACCGGGTGCGCGGCCGGGTGATGGGAGCCTACATGCTCACCTGGGGCATGATGCCGCTGGGCGCCCTGCCGATGGGCTTCGTCGGCCAGCACATCGGGATGCCGCACTCGGTCTTCATCTTCTCGGCCGCGGCCTGCGTGCTGACCGTCATGCTCGGGTTCTCCAACCGGACCCTGCGCGACGTTTGACCAGCAGATGGCACGCGAGGCGACGCCGCCACTCCCGGATGCCGGAATCGGGCCGCCGACCCGCTTCGACCCCGCCATTTACGCCTTGCTCGTGGGCATCATCGCCGTGATGCTGGCCCTGCTGCCGGCCACCCTGATCAGCCTCGGCCGGACGCTCCTCGGGCGGTCCGGCAGCTACCACGCCTTCCCCTCGGGAGCGGGCGTGGATTTCGACGGGGCGTCCGCCCTCGCCAGCGACGGGCCGTTCCTGAACATCGCCCTGACGGACATCGACGAGATGGCGCATACCGCCACCATCGCGGTTTCCGGGCGGCGGGCCTGCGCGGGCGGCTGCGCCGACGACCTGGTCATCACGCTGATCTCCTACGATCGTTCCAGCGGACTCCTGCGCGGCGCGGGCCAGAGCGTGCGGGTGGAGGCGCCCCGAAGCGGCGAGGCCTTCAGCGCCATCCGGGTGCTCCCGGTCGAGGGATGGCCCGGGACCTATCCGTTCGACCGGTACCGCCTGCGGCTCGGGATCGCCGCCACGCTGGGGACCGGCGGTGCGGCCACGGCGATCGAGGTCTCGCAGGGGCCGCCAGTGCGGGCGACGATCCAGAACGCGACCTATGACCTGACCCTCCTCCCGCCCGTGGAGATCCCCGCCGCGGAGGTCGACGATCCGGCAGACCCGTTCCTGCCGCTGGGGGCCATGGACATCGTGCTCCAGCGGCCGCTTCACCTCCGCGTGCTGTCGGTCGCGCTGTTCACGATGATCGCGGTCTCGACGGCGCTCGGGTTGTTTTCGCGCAGCCTGCCCGCGGTCGTGTTCGGCAATGCGGGGTTGCTGCTCGGCATCTTTTCGATCCGGTCGGTGCTGGTGCCCTACAGCATCACCGTGGTGACCGCGGTGGATATCGCCTGCCAGGTGCTGATCCTGCTGATGCTGCTGGGATTGACCGTCAGGATCGCCGGATTGATCAGGCGGCGGTCGGGGCTGCCGGTGGCGCCGGGCGCGCGCCGGGGGCCGCGGCCATGACCCGGTCCTCCATGTCGGATACCCTGTGCAGGTGCGGAGTCCGGCCACGGGCCGCGGAAGCAGGAGGGCGACAGGCATGAGTGTGGACAACGCCTCGGGTGGAACGGGGGCGGCGAAGCCGTCCGACCGCTACCTCATGGTCCTGATCCTGGTGGTCATCGTGGCGCTCGCGGTGTCGATGCCGTTCACGCTCGGCAGCATCCGGTCCGAGTTGTTCCAGACCGAAGTGGACACGCTGTACGAATTCCCGAGCGGCGAGCCGGTGAAACTGGCGCAGGTCGAGCGGCTCGAGCGGATCGAGAACTACTACAACTTCACGTTCCTCGCGGTGGATGAAAACGCGGGCACGGTGAGCATCTCGGTGTCGGCCAACCGGGATTGCTCGTTGCAGAATTGCCCCGAACTCGAGGTCACGCTGATCGCATACAACGATGACGCGGCGCTGCGCCGCGGGCTCCCGCCATCGACCTCCATCAAGATCGCGAGGGACGATGTGGCGTTCAGCGAGCAGGTGACGCTGCCGGTCGTCGGCTGGCCAAGCCAGTACCCGTTCGACCGCTACCGGCTGCGGCTCGGCGCCGCGTTTTCCGAACTGGTCGACGGCAAGGCCGTTTACCTGGCTCCGGACCGGGTGACGGGGTACTCCCTCGGCACGATCCAGAACGCCACCCGCGATTTCACGATGACGGCTCCGAAGCCGGTCCCGGTTGACCAGGTGTTCAGCCCGTCCGACTCCTTCACGCCCGCTGGCGTGCAGGACGTTGAACTGCGGCGCCCGACCTACCTGTGGGTGCTCTCGGTGACGCTGGTTTCGCTGGTGGCGATCTCATCCCTGATGTCGTTGTTCTCGCGGCAACTCGGGGATGCGCTGGTCGGCATCGGCAGCATGGTGCTGGGCGTGTGGGGGGTGCGGTCGGTGCTGGTGCCGTCGGGGATCGGGGTGGTGACGGCGATCGACATCTCGCTGTCGCTGGTGATCATGGCCTTGCTGATTGGCCTGAAGGTGAAGAGTTTCCAGCAACTCTGGCGGCGGAGCCCGGTGCCGGTGCGCTTGCCGAAGCGGCGCAAGGCCTGACGGCGCCTAGCGGCGCATGCCCCGCCTGCCGCGGCCCTGGACGTAGTCGGGCCGACCGCGGCGGCGGTAGTCCTCGGCGTCGATGGAGACGTCGCGGGTGAGGCCGCGGTCGAGCAGCCGGGAGACGATGCGCTCGTCGAGCTTCGCCTGGTCCTGGTTCGAGGTGATGATGGTGGGGAGGCGCTCGTTGTAGCGATGGTTGATGATCTGGTAGAGCTTCTCCCGGGCCCAGGGGGTGGTGTTCTCGGTGCCCAGATCGTCGAGCACCAGCAGGAAGGCCCCGCGGATCAGGGTGAAGCGGTCGTCGTAGGCGGCGCCGCTGGCCGGGTCGAACGTGGCGCGCAGGTGGTCGAGCAGATCGGGCACCACGGCGAAGATGACGTTGGCGTTCTGGCGCTGGATTTCCTTGGCCGCGGCCACCGCGAGGTGAGTCTTGCCGACGCCGCACCGGCCGTGCAGGAAGAGCCACCCCTCCGGTTCGCGGGCGAAGGCGCGGGCGGCCTCGTAGGCCTCGTCGGTGCCGGCGGTGGGTTCGAAGTCGTCGAACTCGTGGCGCTGGAAGGCCTCGAGATTGGAGACCCTGCGCCGTTCCTCGGCGTTGCGGGACTCCATCGCGGCCTGCTTGCACTGGCAGGGCAGCAGTTTGCCGAAGAACGGATGGCCGACCGGCACATCGAGTTTGACCCAGCCGGCGTCCTTGCAGACGGGGCACCGGGGCTCCGGTTCGGCGGCGGCGGAGCCCCCTGACCCGGCGCCGACCGGGATGGAGATGGAGGCGAGCACGTCTCCGATCCTCTTCATCGCAGCGGCTCCTGTTCGTGCGTCACGCGCGGCCCTGGGCGGCCCACTGCTCGAGTATCCGTTCAACGTAGCGCCAGGACCGGCGGTTGTAGGCGACCGCTTCCGCGATCGCGTCCTCGATCCACTCCTGCGGGTAGCGCTCCAGGGCCGAGACCAGACGGTCGGCGATCAGCGGGGTCAGCAACCCGATGTTCTGCTCGTAGAGCCGGAAGACATTTGGCTTCTCGGGCACGATCCGCGGCGGCTGCCCGGCCTGCCACGTGATCTCAGGGGCAGCGACCGCGCCGCGGCTCATGGCCGCCACCATGCCCTGATTCACCGGCGTGTTGACATAGTACCAGAGGTGGGAGTGCCTCCCCTGCTCGGCCGCGAAGGCGAGCAGGGTGCCGCGGCCGGTGGCCAGATCGAGCCCCTGCCGGATGCGGGCGTCGGGTTCGCGGGGGCTTCCGAGCACGCGCAGGGCGGCGCGCAAGGCGCGGTCGCCGAAGATCTCGCCCTCGGCGACCGGGCAGTCGATGCCGCCGGCCTCGCCCGCGAGCCGGAAGACCGCGAGGGAGGCCTGCACCTCGGAGATTTCGGTGATCTGCGGGAGAACATCGACGAGGAAGGCGCGCGGAATGGCGACGGCGGGATCGGCGGCGGCGAGGAAGCCGCCGAAGGGGCGGGTCACTCGCCCGGTCCCCGGTAGGTCTCGAGATCGGCGAAGCGGGCGGTGCGGTCGAAGAAGCGCAGATTGGCGCTGCCGACCGGGCCGTTGCGGTGCTTGGCGACGAGGACTTCGGCGATGCCCTGCCGCTCGCTGTTCTCGTCGTACTTGTCCTCGCGGTAGATGAACATGACGATGTCGGCATCCTGCTCGATGGAGCCGGACTCGCGGAGGTCGGAGAGCATCGGGCGGTGATCGGAGCGGGTCTCGACGGCGCGGGAAAGCTGGGAGAGGGCGAGCACCGGCACATCGAGTTCGCGGGCGAGCCCCTTGAGCCCGCGGGAGATGTCGGAGATCTCCTGCACCCGGTTCTCGGAGCGGCGGCCGCTCATGAGTTGCAGATAGTCGATGACGATGAGATCGAGCCCGACTTCCGCCTGCAGGCGCCGCGCCTTGGAGCGGACGTCCATCACGTTGGCGCCCGACTGGTCGTCGATGAAGATGGGGGCGTCGGAGAGGCGGCCGAAGGCGCGGGAAATGCGCTCCCACTCGGGTCCCTCGATCTGGCCCATGCGCAGCCGGTGGGTGTCGATGCCGGTGTCCATCGAGATCAGCCGCTGGACGAGTTGCTCGGCGGACATTTCGAGGCTGAAGATGCCGACGGTGCGCTGCCGCTGAACGGCCGCGTGGTAGGCGATGCCGAGGGCGAGCGAGGTCTTTCCCATCGAGGGGCGGGCGGCGAGGATGACGAGGTCCGACCGCTGCAGGCCGCCGGTGATGGAGTCGAGGTCGGTGAAGCCGGTGGGCACGCCGGCGATGGCGGCGCGGTCGCGCTGGGAGTCGAGGCGGTCGAAGATGGAATCGAGCACCTCGGCGATGGACACGAAGTCCTTGGTGCGCCGTTTCTGGGAGACGTCGAAGATGGCGCGTTCGGCGGCGTCGAGGGCATCCTCGATTTCGAGGCCGTCCTGGTAGCCGATGCCGACGATCTGGGCGCCTGCGTCGATGAGACGGCGCAGCGTGGCGGTGCGCTCGACGATCTTGCCGTAGTACTCGACGTGGACGGCGTTGGGAACGGCGTTGACCAGCGAGGTCAGGTAGGCCGGGCCGCCGACCTGGTCGAGTTGATCGCGGCGGCCGAGTTCGTCGGAGAGGGTGACGAGGTCGGTCGGCTCGCGGCGGTCATACAGGTCCTTGACGGCCCGGTAGATGGCGCCATTGCCGGGGTGGTAGAAGTCGTCCGGCCGGAGGAAGGCGGCCACCCGGATGACCGCGTCGCGGTCGATGAGCAGGCTGCCGAGTACGCTCTGCTCCGCCTCCAGGTTGTGGGGCGGCAGGCGGTCGACATGCTGGGCGGCGGTGACCATCCGGCGTCTCTCGGTCAGCGTGGCCGGCGGGGAGCGGCGTCGTCACGGCGGCGCAACGGCCCTCCAGCGCGGGATACGGACGAAGCATACCACTGACCCCCAGGGGATGTACGAACATTTCGTCCGGACATCAGGGTCGGAGGCGGCCCCGCAGTGGCTCGGCGGCGACCTCGATCGCGCTTTCGTCCCCGTCGAGCCGGAGCCGGTAGTGCTGGTGCAGGTTGGTGTGGTCGAAGATCGGGCGGCCATCCCGCACCGAGGCCAGGATGGCGGCCTCGCGGGCCTGCACGGCCTCGGCGGCTTCGACGAGGCGGTCGAGCGCGTCGGGGTCGAAGAACAGCACGCCGTCGAGGTCACCGAAAACGATGTCGCCGTCCTCCACCATTGCGCCGCCGATGGCCGCCTCCCCTGCGCCGCCGGTGGCGACCTGGATGGTGCCAGCGAGCGGGGTCGCGCCACGGGCGTACACCGGCAGGTCGAACTCCTGGAGAAAGGCGAGGTCGCGAATGTAGCCATCGACGACGATGCCGGCCAATCCTCTGCGGGCGGCCTCACTGGCGAAAAGCTCGCCGATCACGGCGCGGTCGGCCGCCTCGATGACGAGGACGTCGCCGGGCTGGGCGGTTTCGATGCCCATCCACACTTCGAGGAAATCGGTATCGCAGACGACGGTGTGGGCGCGGCCGATCATCCTGCCGCCCGCCGAAATGAGCCGGATGCCGGCGGCGGGGTCGGGAACGCGCACCTGCGCCCTCGCGGGGCCTGCGCCGTCGCACAGCGAAGCGGCATCGAGTTCGAGCAGGCGGTCGAAAAACTCGTCGAGACCGTCGTCGTAGGGCATGGGCCACCTCCTCCTGACTGCGGCGGCGGGTCGGATCAGGCGGGAGCGACGAGTTCGGCGACGACACGCTCGATGCGGGCGGGCAGCATTGGCTCGAGCTCGTGGCCCGCGGCGGCGACACGCAGCAACTCGGCGGGCAGGTCGGCCACGGGCGGGGGGATGGCGCCAACCCGGTCGCGCAGTTCTCCGCGCCACCAGCCGGTGAGGCGGCGCCGCACCTGGTTCAGCGACGGCGGCTGCGGGGCGCCGTGCGCCGCGGCCACCTTCTCGACGCGGGACCTGAGATCCCGGTTGGAAATGGGCACTTGCGCGACCTGGTCGACGGCCGACCGCTGGCGGCGGACGGTCTCCACATCGTCGTTCCAGGCGAGGATGACGCCGTAGGCGTCGCGCGCGCCGAAACAGCGCGTCCGGGTTTCGGCGGCGAGGGCGGCCGGATCGAGCGGCGTGTGGTCGTCGTGGTTGAGCAGCGGGCGGTTGGCGTCGAGCCAGCATCCAGCGGCGGCACGTGCCAGGCGGAAATAGTAGAGCCCGGCGAGCAGGCTTTCGTCGATGGTGACCGGCAAGCGGTCGACGGTGGCGAGGGGGATCATCGCCTCGCTGCCCTCGAGGGGGGCGAAGAAGCGGCTGGGGTCGGTGGGCACGAGTACGACCTCGTCGGGCCGGACGGTGGAGCGGACAATGCCCTGGCGGCGGTTGAGCATGATGTGGGTGAGCGGGTAGTCCGGGCAGACGAAGACGCCAGGCACGCGGGCGGCCCCGCCGTCGATGCCGCCGAAGACGCCGGGCAACTCGTCGCGGAGGCCGAGCAGGGCCTCGACCACCTCGGGACTCACCTGTTTGGCGCGGGCGGTCTCGACGGAAAACTTGGCGTCGGCGGCCTGCACGGCGGAGCCCCCGCCGTGGCTGCCGATCAGCAGGAGGTCGGGATTCTGCAGGCCGCGCTTGCTGGCGATGGCGGCCACTTGCGGGGTGGCGTCGAGGCGTTCGACCGGCTCGACGCAGAGCATTTCGCTGGCCTCGCCGGGAACAGGCCGCCATTCGCCCTCCCACGCCGCGGCAGCCTCGGCCACGAGGTCGGCCCAGCGGGCGCCCACCAGGTTGCTGGCCCCGCCGCGGTCGGCAAGCCCCATCACGTTGCGGTCAAACAACGCCCGGACGAGATCTCCTCCGGGGAGGCAACGCGAGCGGATCGAGGAATCCGTCATCTGGTCGAACGGCTCCGGGAACGAGCGTCGGACGGGCCACCGGCAGGTTCGCTGCCTGCCGGAGGATACCCCGCCCGCCGCGCCGGCGTGAATGGCCCCCGCCGTGCGCCGGCCAGCAGCCCCGCGACGACGGCCAGACCGGCGAGGCGCGCGCGCCTGCCGAACCAGTCGATCGCGTCGGCGCCGTAGCGCAGGGCAAACCCCGATCCGGCCAGCAGCGGGGCCGTTTCGATCGTCCCGTTGGCGGCGCGGGAGAGGGGCAGCGGGCTGCCGCTGGCCGTCCCCTCCCAGCGCGGGAACCAGGCCTGCGCGGCAAGGACCGGGCCGTCCAACGCGGCGACGCCGGTGATGACGCCGTTGCCATACCGGACCTCGCGGGCGGCCGTGCCGCCGCGGGAGAATGCGAGCGGCGCCGGATCCCGCACCCGCCACGCGCTGTAGGCGGTTCCCTGCCCGGAGACCAGTCGCAACCAGTTGCGCTGTGCCGCCGCCGCGGAGAAGTCGTCGGAAGCCACCACCGCTCCGATGCCGTGCGCATCGAGGAACGCGGGGTCGAGAGCGAGTTCCGGGCGCGGGTAGGCGTGGCCGCTTTCGAAGGCGTAGCCCGGCGGCCCGTCATGGTCCGGGCGCCAGAACCAGAGCCAGTTGTCATAGAGGAACGGGCGCTCGCTCCAGAGCGGCGCCCACAGCTGCTGGTGCCACGAAAGCCGGGAGCCCAGCACGAGGACGGCGGAGCCGGGGGGCGCGATGGAGTCCGCCGCGAGGACCGCGGTCTCGAGCGCGGTCTGGGAGGGATCTCCAGTGCGCACGACGGCGTACAGGCCGCGGGATGGTGCGTCTGGCGGCCCGGGCAGCGGCAGGGGGTCGCTGCCGGGCCGGAGCCAGAAGGCGGCGGCGGCCAGGGCAAGCGCCGCGGGCGCCGCCGCGGCGAGGCCGGCTCCGGCGGGGACCCGTCGCAGCGCGGCGCGGGCGATGGCCCACGCCCCGAGCGCGGCGAGCCAGAGCATGAGCAGGCGCTGGAACGGCATCAGGCGGGTGGCTTCGAGTTGTGGCACCACGCCGGGCCAGCGGATGGCGGCGACCGTCAGCAGGCAATAGAGACCGAGCGCGCAGGCGGCGGCGCGCGCGACATGGGGTGGACTGGGAAACGCGCTTTCCGGGAGGCGCGGGGCGAGCAGCGCGGCCGCCGCGCCAGCGATGCAGAGCAGCGCGGCGGGCCACCAGACCGCGACGACGGACGAGGCGAGCCACTCCGCGACCGAACCATAGGCGCCGAAGTGGAGGAACTCGTAGAGACGGGAAAAACGGGCCAGCGAGAGCACTTGCGGGGCCGCGACGAGCGCGATGCCCGCGCCTGCCGCCAACACCCTGCCGATGACGACCCTCGTGCCGGCCGGCGGCCCCGGCGGCAGCAGGGCGGCCAGCAGTACGCCGCCGAACACCGCGGCCAGCGCGAAGGAGGAGCGGGGATTGGTGAGCAGGGCCGCGGCGCCGGCGGAGATGGCTAGCGCGCCGTCGAGGCGTGCGCCTCCGTAGGCCCAGCCCGCCAGCCAGACCAGCGCAAGCAGCGACCAGGCAGCCCCGGCGACGTTGGTGACCAGCCCCCACTGGACGAGTTCGGTGTAGCCGCCGTGCCACCATGCGCCGGGCACGATGATGTGCAGGGTGAAGGCGAGCAGCGCCACCGTGCCCGGCATCCGGTCCCGTCGCGCGGCGAGCCACCAGGCCAGACCCGGGAGCGCGAACACGGCGGCGGTCATCGCGCCGTGCGCCCAGCCGATCGGCAACCGGCCCAGCGCGGCGGCCCAGAAGGCCACCGTCAGGGCCTGCGCGCCGAGGGGATAGAACTCGGCCGGATACCCCTGCTGGTGCGATCCCACCCAGCGCAGCGGCTCGCCAACCGCCCAGGAGCGGCGGAGCGACTCGGCGCGGGCGATGTGGAACGGGTGATCGACGCTGGCGAGGGCGTCCGGGATGACGACCGGTCCGGCGGGGCCGGCGACCGTGACCCAGGGACTGAACACGCCGATGCGCCAGGCGGCGAGCAGCGCGAGCGCGAGCATCGCCGCGGCGGAGAGCCACCGCCAGCGGGCCGGATCAGTCTCGGTCATCGGGGGGTCCGGCGGCGAGCCAGATGAGCGCCAGCGTGGCGCCGATGGCGACGGCCCCGCCCCACCACGCGGCGGCGCGCCATGCGCTGCTGATCCCGAAGGCCTCCATCGCGTCGTCCGCCGAGCCGATGATCAGGGCGACACGTTCGCGGCTGCCCGCATAGAGACCGACCCCGACGGTGACGCGGCCGAACAGGCCGAAGGCGAGCACGCCAAGCGCCATCCCGGCGACCAGGGCGGTTCGCGCGACGCGGGAGGCTCCGGCGGTCATCGGGATGCCGCTCCGAACTCGGCCTCATCGGGGAGCCGTGACGGGATCGGGATGAGCGGGGAGTTCCCGGTGAGCCAGGGCATCTCCGCGGCCTGGTTGCGCTGGAACGGCAGCACGTAGGCGGCGAAGAGCCAGATGTTGAGCACCAGCATGCCGGCGATGACGGCCGGGGCGGCGGCGTGCCGGAACCGCGCCGGGATGGCCGTGCGCAGGCCGAGCATGGCGAGCACCGCGGCCGCGGCGGCGACCGGGAAGTAGTAACGGGCCTGGGTGAGGGCGAACCGGGTGCCGAAGTGGACCACGGCGAGGTAGGCGATGACGCAGGCCGCGGCCAGCAGGACGAGCGCCTGGACCTGCCAGCGGGAGGGGCGTTCGACCGGATCGGCCGGATCGCCCGCGCCCCGGGCGACGAGCCCGGCGTAGAGATAGAGTCCGGCGAGGCACAGCAGGGAGACGGCGGCGAGGGGTCCGAGGGTTTCCATGCCGAGCGGGATCATGCGCCAGCCGTACTCGCCCCAGGTTTCGCGGAAGCGCATGGCGGCGAAGGACGGATCGAGGAGCATGCCGAAGAACGACCCGGCGGGTTTGTTCCACCAGCCTTGCAGGGCGGCGATGCGGTCGAACGCGTCGAGGTTGCCATAGGTGCGGAGCATGAACAGGTACCAGGGCGCGGCGATGACCGCGGCCGGGACCGCGGCGAGCGTGCCGAGCCTCCCCCACCCGGCCCAGTTGCGCCAACCGGCGCGAAGGACGATCGCCAGCGCGATCAGGGGTACGGCGGCGACCACGGTGGACTTGGCGAGCAGGCCTAGCCCGAGGGCCGCGCCGATCCACAGGCAGCGCCGGGCGGTGAAGCCCTCACGCAGGCCGATGACCAGCAGCCAGAGAATCCACGAGAAGATCGCGATGGAGAGCATGTCGTTGTTGACCATCGCGGCCTCGTAGGAGATCTGCGGCTGGAAAGCGACGGCGGCCGGCGCCGTGATGACCAGGAACCGGTCGCCGGGAAAGATCGCGCGGGCGATGAGGAACGTGAGGACGACGACCGCAAGGCCGAAGGGGATCGCGGCCGCCCGCAGGGCGTACTGCTCCGCCGCGAGACCGAGACCGGCGGCGCGGGCGGCCAGGTGCACCGGGGTCATCAGCAGGTAGTAGAGCGGCGGGTGGTTGGCGGTGTAAAGCCAGCCCGAGGGGAAGTAGGCGTCGATCACGTTGACGACGCGCGGCGGGTTGGCGGCCCAGCGGCGGCTGTCGGGTTCGCAGTACCAGTCGAGCACGTAGCGGCACCAGGGGTAGTAGGCGTCGGGAATGTCGTCGCCCGGCAGCAGGGCTTCGTCGTCGTCGTCGTCCAGCGAGGCGCGGAGGTCGAGGCGGGTGGCCCGCCACTCGCCGAGGTCCGGGATGACCGGGATGCGGCGTTCGTCCGCGACGATGCCGAGGTAGGCCATGTGGGCGGCCTCGTCATGGCCGCTGAAGGCGGGGAAGGCGAACACGGAGAACAGTTGCTTGCCGCAGAATGCGGCGAGCAGCAGCGCCAGCGCGAGCAGCAGCGGATCCGGTCGTCTGCCGGAGGATGGCTCCGGAGCGAGCGCCGGGGTGGCGATCCCGGCGGGGCAGGTGGTGGGCGGCGGCGTCGACATTCCCGGGCCTGCCCGCAAGGTCAGCGACGGCCCGACATGGCCGGTTCGGGGAGGCGCTTGATTTCGTGATACTCGCGGTCGGCGTTGACCCGGTCGAGGTCATGCCGCTCGCCGAGGAGGTTCTTGGCCGCCAGCAAGCCGGTTTCGATGCTGTGGTCGGTGTTGTTGTAGCGGAAGGTCCCGTAGCGGCCGATGATCTGGAGGTTCTCGAACCGGGCGATGTAGTCCTTGACCACGGCGAGCGGCTTTTCGTAGCCGATCACGTAGGACGGGTAGGCGCGGGGGGCGCGCACCGTGAACCCGTCGATGACCTCCTCGCGCCGCAGGAATCCGAGATCGTCGGCAAGGTGGCGAACGGTCTGCTCGACCAGTTCCTCCTCGGACATGGACCAGATCTCGTCCCCGAACGAGCAGAAGTACTCGACCACCAGCGAGGTGAGTCCCGGGTCCGGGACCATGTCCGGCGACCAGTTCTTCGGTTCATGCCAGCGGCCGAAGAGGATGTTGCGATCGTGCACGTAGAGCCAGGTGTCGGCCGTCACGCGCGGCTTCCGGATCATCAGGTTGACCGTGATGATGTTGCGGAAGGTGAGTTGGCCCGCCGCCTCGATCACCTCCGGCGGAGCAGGCGGGTCCATGATCCGGGCCAGCATGGAGAGCGGGATCGAGGAGATGAACTGCTCGCCCGAGACGACTTCCCCGGCTCCGTCGCGTTCGACCGTGACGCCGGTGACGCGGCGCCCGTCGTGGTGAACGCGGGTAACACCGCTGTCGAGACGGATCTCGTTGCCCGCGGCGGTCACTGCGTCGGCCATGCGCTCGGAGAAGCGGCCGAACCCGCCGCGCGGATACATGAACTCATCGATGAGGCTGACCACCTTGCCCCGTGATGGCACGACGGCATCCTTGATCGCGGTGAGCAGCGACCTGCCCTTGGAGCGCTGGGTCACCCAGTCTCCGCTCATGCGGTCGCAGGGGAGCCCCCAGACCTTCTCGGAGTAGCGCTGGAAGAAGAGGCGGTAGAGGGTCGGCCCGAACTGGTCGATGTAGGCGTCCTCCATCGAGGTCACGGGCTGGGGCTTGAGCCGGGAGCGCAGGCGCTGGCGGCCGTAGTCGGCGAGGGCCCGGGCGGAGACCACGGGACCCATCGCCCGCAGGGCGTTGGCGATCCGGAGGGGGTAGTCCACGTAGCGGCCATCGAAGTAGATGCGGCTGATCCGGTTCACCCAGAGCAGTTCGTCGTCAACCACCTCGCGAAAGAGGTCGTTGAGTTCCTCGTTCTTGGTGAACCATCGGTGGCCGCCGATGTCGAACCGGAACTCCCCTTCCGCGGTTTGCCGGCGAATGGTCCGGGCCAATCCTCCCACGAACGGGGCCTTCTCCAGCACGACGACGGGGCGACCCGCCTTGCTCAGCACGTAGGCGGAGCACATCCCGCCGGGACCCGCTCCGAGGACGACGGTGCGATCGCCGGGGGCCGCCTCGTGGCGCGCTGCGCCGGCGGCGCCTGCTCGGTCGCCGGGGCCATCGTGGGCTGGGCCGTCGGCGGCGGCGGGAGAATCGATGCTGGACGGGTGCTTCACGGTGGTCCCTCGGGAAAGCGGGCGCTGGCGGCGGCGAGGGACGCGGGGCTCCCGGTCCGCCGCCGCTCCGGAGTGTACCCCAGCCCGCGCGGCGAACCCGCCGCCCGGGGCGGGAGTCCGGCAGCACTTCCGGTCGCCGGCCGGGGAGCGCTTCCCGGCCCGGCGGTCAGCGGGCTTCTCGCCAGGTAATGGCGTTGTTGAGCGTGAAATTGGACAGGGCGGCGACCGCCGCGCCGACCAGGTTCGCGGCCTCGTAGGGGATGCCGCCCCGGTGGAGCCACACGAGGATCGCCCAGTTGATCGCCAGTCCGCCGCCGTTGATCGCGGCGTAGGCCATCGCTCGCCGGGCTGCCCGTCCGGTCCCGCGGTCGTGCCAGGTCCAGGACTCGTTGAGCACGAAGGTGACGACGATGGAGACGACGATGGCGGGAGGGGAAGCCGCCGCGACCGGCACGCCGAAGCGGGAGACCAGCAGCATCAGCAGCCCCTGATTCACCGCGAGCCCGATGATGCCGACCACGAGGTACTTCTGGAAGCGCAGGCCGATATCCCACGCCTGGGAGGCAAGCGCCTGCCGCCGGTTCTGCTGCATGGGGCGAGTGTGTCTCCGCGAGGCCAGTCCGGACGTCCGAGCGCGGGCAACGGTACCACGCCGGGCGAACCGGAAGGCGGCCCGGGAAGCCCGTTCTAGGGAGCGCCGAGCAGCGAATCGACGGCGGAGCGCAGCTGCAGGTCATCCAGCGCCGCGAACTCGGCGGGGGTGACGGAGGCGTCCTCGGACGGGCGGCTGGGGGCGACGTCGAGCGGCAGTTCCACCTCGTGGACCGGGGTCACCCCCTCCTTCCAGAGCCGGTTGCCGTCGGGATCGAGCCAGAGCGCGGTCCCGAGCAGCACCGCAGAGCCGTCTGGCTGGGTGAACGGCACGAGCACGGTGCCGGTGCCGTAGGTCTGCTCGCCGAAGGTGTCTCCGCGGCCGGCGGCGGCGATGGCCCCGCCGACGATCTCCGCCGCGGAAGCCGACCCGCCGTTGATGAGGACGGCGAGCGGGCCGGTCTGCCATGCGCCGTCACGGCCGATGGTCTTGACCGGGTTCACCGAACCGTCGCGGTTCTGCTGCTGGAAGAGGACCGTGCCCTCGGGCAGGAACTCGCTGGCGATGCCGACGGCCTCGCCGAGAAGGCCGCCGGAATTGTCGCGGAGGTCGAGGATGACGCCGGATGCGCCGGCGGCCCGGGCGGCGGCGAGGGCAGCGTCGAGGTCGCGGGAAGCGCCGCCCGAAAACTGGGAAAGGCGGACCTGGGCGATGCCGCCCGGCAGCATCCGCCAGGAGACCGGCTCAACGACGATGCGGTCGCGGGTGATGGTGAGTTCGCGCGAGGCGGGCGCTCCCGGGGTGAGCACCTCGACCGTGACCTGCGTCCCCTTCTCGCCCAGCAGCAGGTCGGTGACCTCCTCCCGGTCGATGCGCCCGGTGTCGGTTCCGTCGACGGTGACCAGGACGTCGCCGGAGCGGATGCCGGCGCGGTCGGCGGGAGAGCCGTCGAACGGGGCGACGATAGTCGGGCGCTCGCGGCGGAAATCGACTTCGACGCCGATGCCGGTGTACTCGCCGCGCGCGGCCTGCTCGAAGTTCGAGGCCTCTTCGGGGTCCAGGAACCGGCTGTGACCGTCATCGCCGAGGGCGTCGACCATGCCCGCCGCCGCGCCGTATAGCAGGGCCTGCCCGTCGATCTCGGCGGGCAGCGGCCACTCGGCGTGGATGAGGTTCCATGTTTCCTCGAACGTGGCGAAGGCCGGATTGCTGGTCATGGCGGAATCCGCGTCGGCCTGCCGCCCGTCCAGAACCTCCGCGGCGAAAACGCCCGCGGCGAACATGGCCGCGAGCGGCAGCGAACGGGCAAGGGCTCGGGCAAGCGGGGCGCGTCGGGTTGCGGCCGGGAGGCGATGAAACATCAGGGTCACTCCGGTGTGCAGGGCAAACGCCGCTACGGTGGGCG
Source organism: Chloroflexota bacterium (assembly GCA_046096285.1). Lineage (GTDB taxonomy): Bacteria > Chloroflexota > Chloroflexia > Thermomicrobiales > UBA6265 > CADCWF01. The sequence continues at coordinate 9,779 of JBJTKE010000668.1, read as the reverse complement.
AACCACCCTCTGCCGGGGTATACGCCGGAGGCGGTGTTCCGGTTGCGCCGGTCCTCCGGCTACCCCGCGCCGGCGCGTTCGAACGCCCGCCCGGCGGCCAGCACCGCGGCGTCTCCGCCGGCGCGGCCCATCAGCAGCAAAGCGCTGGGGAGGCCATGTTCGGCCACGCCATTGGGCAGGGAAAGGCCGGGCAGCCCGCACAGGTTGCCCGCCGCGCCGAGGTCGTCCTCGGGGGAGCCCGCGTAGTAGTCCGGGAACCGCGCGTCGATCGGCGGGGCGACCCGTGGCTCGACGGGAGCGACGATGGCGTCGAATCCGGCCAGTGCGAGGTCGAGACGACGGGCGGCCACGCGCCGGATGCGGAGAGCGCGAAGGTAGTCGATGGCGGGCGTCACAAGGCCATCGAGCAGGCCGTAGCGGTTCTCCGGCGCGGCGAGTTCGAGTTGGCGGCCATCGAGGATGAACTCCTCGAAGGCGGCGGCGCCCTCGGCGTCGATGATGACCCCCGCCGCGTCGCGGTAGGGCAGGTCGGGGATCTCGATGTCCTCGACCGAGCCGATTTCTCGCAGGGCGTCCAGCGAGCGCTCGAAGTTGGCGGCGATCAGCGGATCGGCGCCGTCGGAGAGGCGCCGGCAGCGGGCGAAGCGGAAGCGGCGCGGGGCGGTCTCCGGGGTGACCGCGGGCGCCAGGAGGGTGGTCGGGTCGGCCGGATCGGGTCCGGCGAGCGCGGCCAGCACGGTTTCGCAGTCGGGTGCCGAGAGCGCGAGGGGGCCGATCTTGTCGAGGGTCCAGGACAGGGCCATGGCGCCGGCCCGGCTCACCATGCCGTAGGTGGGGCGGAAACCGGCGACCCCGTTGAGGGCGGCGGGGTTGGTGATCGATCCCCACGTTTCCGAGCCGAGGGCGAAGGGCACGCAACCCGCCGCGACCGCCGCGCCGGACCCCGAGGACGACCCGCCAGCCCACCGTTCCCGGTCGCGCCCGTTGCGGCCGGGGCCGGTGAGCGCGGCGTCGGGTTGCTTGTAGTCGAAGCCGCCCGCCAGTTCGACCATGGCGAGTTTGGCGACGAGCACCGCGCCAGCCTCCCGCAGGCGGATCACGGCGGTGGCGTCGGTGTCGAACTGCTGGGTCGCGAAGGGGGCCGCACCCCAGGACGTGGGGTAGCCGGCGACGGCGAGCAAGTCCTTGGCGCCATAGGGGATGCCGTGCAGCGGCCCGCGGTCGATGCCGGCGGCGAGTTCGCGGTCGGCGCGGTCCGCCTCGGCGAAGGCGAGCTCGGGGGTCAGGGCGACGACCGCGTTGAGGTCCCGTCCGGTCGAGCCGAGGCGGTCGAGGGCGATGGCGGCGAGTTCGCGGGCCGTGACCTGCCGGGCGCGCAGCAGCCGCCCAAGTTCGCCGATTCCGGCCTGCATGCCTGCGGCGCCGGTCATGGCTGCCGTCCGGCGGCGTGCACGGGAGCGAAAAGGATTTCGGGCTCATCTGCATTGGAAAGCCGCACCGAGCGCAGGACGGAGGCCTTGCGCGCGCTGTCAGCAAGCTGGAGTTCGATGGCCCGCCACTGGGCTTCGTCGTAGCGCTCGGGGAAGGAGGCCCGGAGCTGGGCGAGTTGGCCGCTGACGCGAGCTTGCTGGCGGTCGTCGAGCGGAGGGGAGGAATCGGACACAGGGACCTCCACAGGGGCGGATGCGACGTGATAGACTACCGCGTCGCGGGGGCTCCGTCTCCCGCCTTCATGTTGCGCCGCATCGAAGCGCGAGTTGCCGGTCGATGCACCTAGTGGGACGTGAGATGAGCGACAGCGAGAAAACGACCACGAAGAAGGCGAAAGTGGACAGCCTGGCTGTTCCCGTCGCTCCCTACGCGATCATCGAGACCGGCGGCAAGCAGTACCGCGTCAGCGTCGGCGACCGGCTTTCGGTCGAGAAACTCGAGATCGAGGCGGGCGGTGCGGTGACGTTCGACCGGGTGCTGCTGCTCGGCGGCGGTGGCTCCACCAAGGTGGGAGCGCCGACGGTCAAGGGCGCTTCGGTGACCGCGACGGTCGAAGAGACCTATCGCGGCGAGAAGATCGTCATTTTCAAGTACAAGCCGAAGAAGCGGTACCGGCGGCGGACCGGCCACCGGCAGAGCCTGACCCGGCTTTCGATCACGAGCATTGACGCCTAGCGCCGCGAGCGGGCAGGAAGGACACCAGCTATGGCTCACAAGAAGGGCGTCGGCTCGAGCCGGAACGGGCGGGACTCGCAGTCCCAGCGCCTCGGCGTGAAGCGGTCCGACGGGCAACTGGTCCGCGCCGGCAGTATTATCGTTCGCCAGCGTGGGACCGAGTTCTGGGTCGGCAGCAATGTCGGCATCGGCAAGGACCACACCATTTACGCCACGATCGACGGCGTCGTCCGCTTCGAGCCGGTGAGCCGGGCCAAGCGGCGGATCAGCGTGTACCCGCCGGATGTCTACCCGATCGGCGGCGGCAAGGGGCTGCTCAAGAGTCCGCATGAGTCCTCCGGGTGGACGATCTTCGATCTCAAGAGCGGCGAGTCCTCCTCGGCGGCGGACTAGCGGCGAACCCTGTATCGCAGCCCGCGGCCGATGGCAATGGCCGGCATCTGGGCCGATTGGAGCATCAGCATGAAGCCGGGAATTCACCCGAAGTACGTGGAATCGACCGTCGTTTGCGCCTGCGGCAACAGCTGGCAGACTCGCTCGACCCGGCCGAACCTCCGCACCGACCTGTGCAACGTCTGCCACCCGTTCTACACGGGAGAGCAGCGCATCGTGGACACCGCCGGCCAGGTCGAGCGGTTCATGAAGAAGATGGAGAACGCGGCGAGCACCTCGGCCCGCCCGTCCAAGCGGCAGCAGCGGCTTGCGGCGCGGGCTGCCGAAATCGATACCCGCGGCCGCCGGCCCGAGGGCGCGGCGGAGTCCGCCGCCGGGGACGAGGCCGCGGCGGAGGCCGTGGAAGCGTCTCCCGAGGCCTGATCCGCCCCGCGGTTGCAGCAACGACGGCTCGCGGGTCCAACCCGCGGGCCGTTTTGTTGTTCGTTCAGGTCCAGGTGCGGAGTGGTCAACCGTGCGATCATGACCGATGGCCCATGTCGCGGCTGGCGGGCCAGCGAGGAGGTAGCGGTGAGTTCTCGGGCCAGCGGGGTGCTGTGTCACCCGACCTCGTTTCCCGGGCCGTTCGGCATCGGGGAGATCGGGGAAAGCGCGTTCCGGTTCGTGGACTGGCTCGCCTCGGCCGGTCAGCGGCTGTGGCAGGTGCTGCCGCTCAATCCGCCAGGGCCGGGGAATTCGCCCTACGCCTCGCCGTCCGCGTTTGCGGCCAACCCGATGTTGATCTCGCTGGCGTGGCTGGCCGGGGACGGGTGGATCGAACCGTGGAAACTCGACAGTCCCCCGCCCTTCCCGGGTCATGCGGTCGATTTCGCCGCCGTCGAGGCATGGAAGATGCCGTTGCTCCGGGAGGCCTGGGCGGCCTTCGAGGCGGGCGCCGAACCCGCGCAGCGAGCCTCCCTCGACCGGTTCCGGGAGGAGCAGTCGGGCTGGCTCGGGGAGTACGCGCTGTTCATGGCGATCAAGTCCTCGCGGGACGGCGAGGGCTGGCTGGCGTGGCCCGAAGGGCTGCGGACCCGGCAGCCCGCCGCGCTGGCGAAGGCGCGCCATGATCTCGCCTTCGAGGTCGGATTTCACGAGTTCCTGCAGCACCTGGTGCGCCGGCAGTGGGCGGAACTGCGTCGCTACGCCAACGAGCGGGACATTCGCATCGTCGGGGACTTGCCGATCTTCGTGGCGCACGACAGCGCGGACGTCTGGGCCAACCAGGGCCTGTTCCGGCTCGACGAGGCGGGCCGGCCCGAGGTCGTGGCCGGGGTGCCTCCCGACGCCTTCACCGACCAGGGGCAACTCTGGGGCAATCCGCACTACCGGTGGCCGGCGCATGCGAGGCAGGACTACCGCTGGTGGACCGGCCGCATCGCGGCGACCTTGCAACTGGTGGACCTGGTGAGGATCGACCATTTCCGCGGGTTCGCCGCAGCATGGACCGTGCCGGCCGACTCGCCCACCGCCGCGGGAGGCTGGTGGGAACGCGGGCCCGGAGCGGCGGTGTTCGAGGCGATGCGGGAAGACCTGGGGACGCTGCCGTTCATCGTCGAGGATCTCGGCGTTATCACGCCGGATGTGGTGGCCCTGCGCGAGGAACTGGGGCTGCCGGGAATGAAGGTGCTTCAGTTCGCGTTCGGCGGCGATCCCGACAACGCCTACCTCCCGCACACCTACGATCGGTCCTGCGTGGTGTATCCCGCGACGCACGACAACCAGACGACGATCGGCTGGTTCAACAGCATCCCGGCGCACGAGCGGGAACGGGTGCAGCGGTACCTCGGGCGGGATGGCGGCGACATCGCCTGGGACTTCATCCGGCTCGCGCTTGCGTCTGTCGCCGAGATGGCCATCGTGCCGCTGCAGGACGTGATGCGGCTCGACGACTCCGCGCGGATGAACGTGCCCGGCCTGGGCGCGGGCAACTGGGGCTGGCGCTACCTGCCCCACCAGTTGCATCCCGGCCTTGGCGCCGGACTGGCCGAGTTGACCGCCTCCTACGGCCGGCGGCCCGCGGCCGGCGGGCATCCCGGCTACGACCCGTTCGACTACACCGCGCCGGGACCCGCGTACACGCTGCGCGAGCCGCCCGCCCGCTGACCGCGCTCCTGCTCCTGCTCCTGCTCTGTTCCTGCGCCGTTTCCGGCTCGCTGACGCAATCGCCGCCGCCTCGGAAAGGATCGACCCATGACCGCGATCGGAGCCTTCACGTTCGTCCTTCACAGCCACCTCCCCTACGCGAGGAAGGCCGGGATGTGGCCGCACGGCGAGGAATGGGTGCACGAGGCGATCGCCGAGACCTACCTCCCGATCCTGCGGGCGCTCGATGAACTGACCAGCGAGGGCGTGGACTGGCGGTTGACCATCGGCATCACGCCGATCCTGGCCGAGCAGATCGCCGATCCGGAGGTCAGGGCCAACTTCATCACCTACGCATCGGAACGGGCCGCCTGGGCCGCGGCGGACATCGAGCGCTTCGAGGCCGCGGGCGACCAGCAGATGGCCGCGCTCGCACGCCACGAGCACGAGTGGTACACGAGGGCGCTCACCGACTTCCGCGACCGCTACGATGGCGACCTGATCGGCGCGTTCCGGAACCTGCGGGAAGCCGGCCGTCTGGACATTGCCACCTGCGCCGCCACCCACGGGTTCCTTCCCCTCCTCTCCCGTGATTCGTCGATCCACGGGCAACTGCATACCGGGGTGCGGACCTCCTCCCGTCACTTCGGGCACGCGCCGACGGCGATCTGGCTGCCGGAATGCGCGTACCGCGGGGCGGCGCCGGCACAGGAACTCGGGCGGACGGTGCGCCGGCCGGGCCTCGAGACCTTCCTCGCCGAGGAGGGCCTGGAGGTGTTCTTCTCCGAGACCCACACCGTTGAGGGGGGCGATGCCCTCGGATCCGCGGACGGCGCGCCGCGCGGGCCGTCCGGGCAGGCGCGCGGCCGGCTGACGCCGCGTCCGGCGGGCGCCCCGCGGGAGACCGGAACCACCTTCCGCCCCTACTGGGTGGGGGATGCCCCGGGCGAGGTCGCCGTGCTGGCGCGCAACCCGCGAACCGGCCAGCAGGTGTGGTCAGCCACCTTCGGGTATCCCGGGGACCACTGGTACCGGGAGTTCCACAAGAAGGACACGACCAGCGGCATGCACTACTGGCGGGTGGGCGGCCGCGAACTGGACATGGGCCAGAAGCCGCCCTACGACCCCGCCAGGGCGCAGGAACGGGTGCGCGACCATGCGGCGCATTACGTGTGGCTGGTCGAGGACGTGCTGGGGAACTACACGGCCAGCGAAGGCACGTTCGGGGTCATCTCCGCCGCCTACGACACCGAACTGTTCGGGCATTGGTGGTTCGAGGGGGTGGATTGGCTGAAGGAGGTGCTGCGTGGGCTGGCGAGCAGCCCGCTGGTGGAACTGTCCACCGCGAGCGCCATCATCGAGCGGCATCCACCGGACCGGGTGCTGTCGCTGCCCGAGACGAGCTGGGGCAACAACGGCGATTTCTCGACCTGGATGAACCACGACACCGAGTGGATGTGGCCGCTGATCCACGGCGCGGAGGCCCGGATGGAGCGGCTGGTGGCCGCCAATCCCGCCGCCACCGGAGCCAGGGAGCGGCTGCTGAACCAGACGGCGCGGGAATTGCTCCTGCTGCAATCGAGCGACTGGCCGTTCCTGGTGACGACGCTGCAGGCCAAGGAGTATGCGATCGAGCGGTTCACCAGCCATCTGGAGCGGTTCACCCAACTGGCCGATATGGCGGAGACAGGCGAGGAGCTTCACGAGGGACGCCTCGCCTACCTCGCCGGGATCGAGCACCTCGACAACCCGTTCCCTGACATCGACTACCGGGACTGGGCGAACCGGCAGGGCGAGACGCCGCCGCCGCGAGGGGCTGGCTCCTGAGCGCGCGCCGGGGTCGTCAGCGGGCCGGTGGCGCGGCGAGCGCGGCCAGCGGCAGCGCGGCCCATCCGGGCCGGTTGGCCAGCTCGTAGCGAACCTCGTAGAGGGCCTTGTCGAGTTCCCAGGCATCGAGCGCGCGGGCGAACGCGCGATCGCCCGGCGGCACGATGGAGACTCCGCCCCGGCGGGCCGCTGCCCGGTAGGCCTCGATGAAGGCGCGGCGGGCGTCAGCCTCCCAGGAATCGAGGGTATCCGGGGGCAGCACGGCTCCCCGCGAGGCCACGGCGTCGAGCGCCGCTCCCCGGGCGTAGGCGAACGAACGGAGCATGCCGCCGACGTCCTTGAGGGCGGGCTGCCGTTGGCGGCGCTCGCTGGCTGGCCGGGCGGGCTCGCCCTCGAAGTCGAGGATCACCCAGTCGTGTTCGGGCGTGCGGAGCACCTGGCCGAGGTGGTAGTCGCCGTGGACGCGGATGGCGACCGTTCCGGCGAGGGCATCCATGCCGGCGAGCCGGTCCCGCAGCGCCGGCTCACGCGAGAGGGCGGCGGCGGCGAGCGCGGCCGATCGCTCATCGAGTCCGGTGGCCTCCCGGAGCGCCTCGAGCGTGCGGGCGAGATTGTCGAGGGCGTGGGATTTCATGACCGCGCAGGCGCCCTCGTCGAGCAGGACCGGCTCGAAGTCCGCGCCGGAGCAGCCGGCGAGAGCGAGATGCAGTTCGCCGGTGCGGCCGCCGAGCAGGCGGATGCCGTCCATCGCCTCCCGGCGGGAAACCGGCTGTCCCGCGCCCGTCAGCCACCCGCCCAGCGCGCCGAGTATCCAGGTCCAGCCGTCGCCCTCGTTCGCGGTCCAGCGCTGGGCGAAGGAGATGGCCGTTTCCTCGCCCTCCCCGCGCAGGGAGACCGAGCCCAGCGGTTCCGGGATGTGGCGGAACGTCGAGTCGTTCCAGAGCCGCAGGCCGATCTCGATATCGGGGTTGACGCCAGCCGCCAACCGCCGGAAGCACTTGACGAGCGCGGCGTCGTCGTAGCGGATGGCGCTGTTGCTCTGCTCCGCGCCGAGCGGGCGGCCGCCCGCCCCGAGCGCGCGCTCCAGCACCGCGGAGAGGCCCGGCTCCGGGGCAAACGCGAGTGCGGCATGGCCGAGGGCGAGTTCGCGTCCGCCGGCGAGTCGCCCCAGCCACCAGTCCGCGAAGGCTGGGTCGCTCGCCCCGTCGAGGAGTGAAAGGCCGAGTTCCGGCATCGGCAGGAGCGCGCCGGGATGGTCGCCCGGCGCCGCGGCCAGCGGCAGGGCGTATCGCGCGGGCGGCCCGCTGTCGAAGGCGACCTCCGCGAGCGCCCAGCCGACTGCTTGCCGGGCGTGCGCTTCCAACCCGAGAGCGACCAGGGTGACGCCCGAGATCGGGCGGTCCTTGTCCCCGAACCAGCGCTGCCCGGGAAGATCCCGGGCGAGCGCGGCGGGCAGGTCTCGCTCGATGGCGGCGCGCAGCGGGGCGAGAGCGGGATCGGGGCCGTGCATCAGCCGCCTGCGCCTGCGCCGGTGAGTTCGAACCAGAAGAAGTCGTTCGGGCCAAGGGTGAGGAAGTAGGGCCGGTCGCTGACGGCGGGAAACGGGGTTTCGCCGAGCAGTTCGACGGCGGTTGCGCCGGCGAAGCGGGCGAGGTCGAGTTCGACCGGCTGGACGCGGGTCGAGAGATTGGCGACGCAGAGCAGCGTCTGCCCCTGATAGCGCCGGAGGTAGGCGAGGATGCGGTCGTTGGCCGGCAGGAGGAACTCGAGGGAGCCGCGGCCAAAGGCCTTGTGCTGCTTGCGGACGGCGACGATGCGGCGCATCCACTGGAGCAGGGAGTCGGGCGTGCGCTCCTGGGCCTCGACGTTGACGGCCTGGTAGCCGAACACCGGATCGGTGATGACGGGCGAGTAGAGCCGGGCCGAGTCGGCGCGGGAGAAGCCCGCGTTGCGGTCGCCGTTCCACTGCATCGGGGTGCGGACGCCGTTGCGGTCGCCGAGGTAGATGTTGTCGCCCATGCCGATCTCGTCGCCGTAGTAGATGACCGGGGAGCCGGGCATGGAGAGGAGGAGGGAGTTCATGAGTTCGATCTGGGAGCGGCGGTTGTCGAGCAGGGGGGCAAGGCGGCGGCGGATGCCGAGGTTGAGCCGCATGCGCGGATCGCTGGCGTACTCGCCGTACATGTAGTCGCGTTCCTCATCGGTGACCATTTCGAGGGTGAGTTCGTCGTGATTGCGGAGGAATGTCGCCCACTGGCACCCCTCGGGGATCTCGGGGGTGCGCTCCATGATGTCGATGATGGCCGCGCGGTCCTGCCGGCGCATGGCCATGAACAGGCGGGGCATGAGCGGGAAGTGGAAGCACATGTGGAACTCGGGCTCGGCCTCGGTGCCGAAGTAGGCGACGACCTCGCTGGGCCACTGGTTGGCCTCGGCGAGGAGGATCTTGCCGGGGAACTCCTCATCGACCATGCGGCGCAGTTTCCGGAGGAAGTCGTGGGTCTCGGGGAGATTCTCGCCATTGGTGCCGTCGCGCTCGTAGAGATAGGGCACGGCGTCGCAGCGGAAGCCGTCGAGGCCGAGGTTGAGCCAGAAGCGGACGGTGTCGAGCATCTCCTCGTGGACCTTCGGGTTGTCGTAGTTGAGGTCCGGCTGATGGCTGAAGAAGCGATGCCAGAAATGCTGTTTGGCGACGGGATCGTAGGTCCAGTTGGAGACTTCGGTGTCGATGAAAATGATGCGGACGTCGGGGTAGCGGGAGGCGTCATCGGACCAGACGTAGTAGTCGCGATAGGGGGAATCGGGGCTCTTGCGGGCCTCCTGGAACCAACGATGCTGGTCGGAGGTGTGGTTGACGACAAAGTCGGCGATGACCTTGAGGCCGCGTTCGTGGGCGGCGTCGAGGAGGCGTTTCATGTCCTGGAGGTTGCCGTAGTCCGGGTGAATGGAGGTGAAGTCGGCGATGTCGTAGCCGTCGTCCTGGAGCGGCGAGGGGTACATCGGCAGCAACCAGATGCAATCGACGCCGAGGTCGCGGATGTAGTCGAGTTTGTCGCGCATGCCGTTGAAGTCGCCGATGCCGTTTTCGTCGCTGTCGGCGAACGACTTGACGGGGGCCTCGTAGAAGATGGCGTCCTTGAACCACAGGAGGTCGTTCGGGGACATCGGCGGCGCTCCATCCGCGAGTCGGCGTTCCGGGGGCTGACCCGGCGCGGCACTTATGGAGCGGCCGGCGCAACCCGCAAGAGGGCGGGTCGCCCACGGGGATG